>JBBSSF010000046.1:0-12632 GCA_038242345.1 Hyphomicrobiales bacterium | reverse complement strand
GGCTGGTGATACCAGCCGCACGAAGTGCTGACCGCACCTTGGCGCCTGAAGGGCAGCAGATTTCTCATATGCCCCAAGGACATGAGAAATCTGCCTCGGAATACCAAAGAGTCCTCTTCGAGGATCTTTGGTATGACACGCCATGTCCGCGCAGGTCGCTCGCCGTCTGACCGGCCTGGTCAGCCCCGCCGGTCGCCGGTGTTTAGCGACGCGCCCCGTTTCCGCCCCCGCCCAATCTTGTCGCCCGCCGGCCCTCCGATTATCCTGATGCCTCGGCCCCTCGGGCGCCCGGACGGAGAGAGATGACGGACCGGCAGAAGCCAGGCGATCAGGCGAGCATGCGTCATCTGCCGGAGCTCTTTGGCATCGAGACGCTGTCGGCGCGCTATCTGCATCAGACCTTCAAGCCCCACGCCCATGATGAATATGTCCTCGGCGTCATCGATGGCGGCGTTCACGCCGTCTGGTGCCGGGGCGAGATGAACCGCGTGCCGGAAGGATCCGTCGTCACTATGCGGCCGGGCGACGTTCATCATGGCGGCGCCGGCAGCGCCACCGGCTGGGGACAGCAGATGATCTACATCCCCGAAGCCGGGATGCGGGCGCTGCTGGCCGACATCCTCGATCGCGACATGCCGCAGACCCTCGATTTCGGCGCCGCCTTCCATGCCACCCGGGGTCTCGCACGGAAATTCGCCACCCTCCATCATCTGCTGCACACCGAAACCCGGGTGCTGGCCCGGGATGTGGCGCTGGACGCCCTGCTCGGCGCGATGCTCGTCGAACTCGCCCCTGCGATCCGGACGCCGGATGTCCGGCCCGATGGCCGGATCAGCGATGCCCTCGATTTTCTCGATGCCCGGGTGGACGAGGAGGTGTCGCTCGCCGAGCTGTGCGCCGTCACCGGGCTGAAGCGCCGCCAGACCATCGCCGCTTTCCGCCGCCACACCGGGCTGCCGCCCCATGCCTGGCATCTCCAGCGCAAGATCGAGCGGGTGAAGCGGCTGCTGCGCGCCGGCCAGTCGCCGGCCGCCGCCGCCCTGGACGCCGGCTTTGCCGACCAGAGCCACATGGGCCGCCATTTCGCGGCCATCGTCGGCGTCACGCCCGGAGCCTATGCCCGCGGCGTTCGCGGGTGAGAGCAAGGTCCCTGAAATGGATCCGTTGCCACTCCGGTGCGGCCGGCACTCCGTGCACGGGATATTGAGACCGCACTTTCATTCTATCCCCCGCCCCCGCCGATGACCTACCCCGCGGACGCAGCAGACATCAGTCCGGGGGCGTGGGAAAAATGGTGATGGCGGATCCTCAGGCGGCACGGCGCTCCTCCCTCTGGGCGGATCTGGCCGTGCTCGGCGTGGCGGCAGTCTGGGGCGCGAGCTACCCGGTCGCCAAGGGCGCACTGGCCCATGCCCCGGTGCTGGTGCTCATCGTCTACCGCTTCCTGAGCACGGCGCTGGTGATGTCCGCCATCGCCCGGCGGGATCTGGCCGCCGCCTCCGGACGCGATCTTCTGGCCGGCATGGTGCTCGGCGGCATCCTGTCGGCGATCTTTCTCGCCGAGACCTTCGGCGTCGCCCTGACCACTGCCACCAACACTGCCCTCATCATCTCGCTCTGCACCATCCTCACCCCCTTTCTCGATTTCGGCCTGCGGCGACGACTTCCGCCGGCGGGCGTTCTTCTCGGTGCGGCCGTCGCCATCGCCGGCGTCGCCTGCCTTGCCGGCGGCATGACGGCGCTCGGGACGGGCGACCTCCTGGTGCTCGGCGCCGCCCTCCTGCGGGCACTCATGGTGGTGGCCACCAAGCGGCTGATGGAGGGACGCGCCCTCTCGTCGGCGGCGCTGACGGCGGTGCAGGCCGCCACCGTGGCCGGGCTCGCGCTGATCCTGCTGCTGACCGAAGGCGGACCGGGGGGCCTGCGGGTCGCAGCCGGCCCCGGCTTCTGGCGGGCGGTGGCCTTCCTGTCGCTCTTCTGCACCATCGCCGCCTTCTACGTGCAGAACGCGGCCGTGCGGCGCACCAGCCCGACGCGGGTGAGCTTCCTCATGGGCACGGAGCCGCTGTTCGGCTTCGCCCTGTCCTGGGCGCTCCTGTCGGAAGCCGCGACGCCGGCCACCCTGACCGGCGCCGGCCTGATCGTCGGCGGCACCTTCCTCGGGCTCGTCGCCGAGCGCCGGCCCTGAGCCGGGGCGTCGGGGCAGAGACACCCGATGCCGGCCGCAGGATGTCCCGGAAGGTCTGCGGATTTCTCATTTGCAGCAGAGGGATGTGAAATCCGCCGCGCACTGCCGGCGAGCCCCTTGCAGGGATCTCCGGCCTCCCCCGAAGCAAAGAAGATGCACGTGTGCCGCGCGTCCGCGTCGCCGACACGCGGGCGGCGGCGTGCTATCCTGACGGGTGAGGACATCTGTGCGTCCGGACGGGCCGGCCATGCCGATGCGCCCGCCGCACCGGTCCGGCCAGCGGGCAGACTGCCGGCAGACGAGGGACCGACCTGATGGCACGCTTTTCCATCCGGGCCCCTTCCCGGCCACCGGGCGGGACGGCCGACATGCCCGCCGGGTCCGCCACCGCGGATCCGGACGCACGCCCGCGCCGGCGCAGCCTGCTGCGGCGCGGGCTGGCGCGGCTGAAGCCCGGCAGCGCCCACCGCCGCCAGCGTTATCTCTTCGTGCTGCTCACCGGTCTCGCGCTGATCTGGACGCCGATCATCGCCTATGTGGTGCTGACCCCGAAGGGCTACACCGCCGAAATGAGCCTGATCCTGCCCGGTTCCGGCGCACTCACCTCGATCAACGTGTCCGAGATCGGACAGGCGACGTCCTCCGCCCCCTCGGCCTATGGCAGTCCGTCCCTCAGCCCGACGGTCACCTACAAGAACCTCATCACCTCGGGCACGGTGCTGACCCATGCCGCCGAAGCCCTCGGCGAGGCCCCGCAGGCCATCGGCAAGCCGGTCATCAAGCTGGTCAACGAGACCAGCCTCATCAACTTTTCCATGAAGGGCGGCAGCCCGGAACAGGCGCTTGCCCGGATCCAGGCCGTGTTCGATGCCTTCCAGACGGAACTCGACCGGCTGCGCGATGACGAGATCCGCCGGCGCGAGCATTCCACCCGCTCGGTGATCGGGGACTATGAGGACGGCGTGCGCGCGATCCGCACCGCGATCGGAGAGCTGCAGACCGCCTCCGGGCTGAACTCCATCGACCAGTATAATGGCATGATCGCCACCGCCGAGGGCCTGCGCACCCGGCTGATGGAGGCCCGCGCCGGCTGGGCCGACGCCACCGCCGCCGTCGACCGGCTGGCGCTCGCCCTCCACACCACGCCGGAGCTGGCGGCCAAGACCATCCGGCTCCATGCCGATCCGGAGTTCAACACGCTGATGGAAAGCGTGGGCAAGGCGGCCTCGGAAGTAGCCGAGCTCTCCGCCCGCTTCGGCCCGCGCCACCCGATGATGGCGGCTGCCCGGCTGCGGCTGGCCGGCGCCACCCGGCAGGCCATGGCCCGCGCCACCCTTCTGACCGGCCTGCCGGAGGCCACGATCAGCCGCGAGATCGACCAGGCCGCCACCGGCAACCGGGCGGAGCTGCTGTCCCGGCTGATTTCCGCCGTCTCGGAACGGGATGGCAAGGCGGCAGAGCTGGACTCCCTCACCCGGGATTCCGGACAGGCCAATGCCCGGGTGACGGCGCTGGTGGAAACCGCGGCGCGGCTGGAAAGCCTCAACCGCGATTACCGGATCGCCGAGGCCGTGTTCGCCTCGGCACTCGCCCGGGTCGATACCGTCAAGGCCGACATCTTCGCCTCCTATCCGATGACCCAGGTGGCCGAGCCGGCCAGGCTGCCCGAGCGCCCGTCCTCGCCGCGCACGCTGCTGGCGGTCGCGGCCGGCCTTGCGGCCTCGGTCTTTCTCGGCATCAGCCTGTTCCTCGGCTCGGTGCGGCGCACGGTGATCGACCGGCTCGTCACCCATGGCCGCCGCCTGGGGATGCCGCCGGTCCCGCCGCTTGCCGGGCCGGACGCCCCCCATGCCTGAGCCCATGCCGGCCCCGATGCCTGCCCCCGGACCCGCCGCCGGGGGGATGTCCGGGCGGACCCTGCCCGAAGCGCTGTGCTTCTGGGCGCTGGTGCTCACCTGGCCGTTCTATTTCATCGGCGGGCTCTATGTGGTCGGGCCTGTGCTGGTGTGGACCCTCGGGCTGCTGGCCGGGCTGTCGCTCTATCTGGGCCCGGCCATCGGCCCGGGGCTGCGGGCGACCGGGCCGGTGCCGGTGATCTGCCTGGTGTGGATCGCGGGAATGCTCGTGCTGCTCCTCGCCCTCTGGATCGCCTATGTGCCATGGGACCTGGGGCTCGGACCGGCCATCAAGTCGACGGTCGGCTGGGCCAAGGGCTGGGCGATGATCCCGCTGGTGATCCTGGCCGGCGCGGTGCTGCCCGTCGGCCGGGCGCCGCTGGTGCGCGGCCAGTGCATCACCGGTCTCGTCACCCTCTGCCTGCTGCCGATCCTGCTCGTCGCCCGCTCGGTCGGCCTGCCGGACAAAGTGTTCACCTCGCCGCTTCAGGTGATCGGCGGGCCGGGGCCGGAATATTTCTCGGTCTACCTCTATATCATCGACCCGGAATTCGGCACGACGCGCTGGCAGTTCTATGCGCCCTGGGCGCCCTTTGCCGGCCTCATCGGCACGGTGATGATCCTCTTTGCCCTGGAGGAGCGCGTGCGGCTGTTCCGGCTGGCCGGCCTTGCGGCAGGCCTCGCCATGATCCTGCTGTCCGCCTCGCGCATGAGCCTCGTCGCCCTCGTGATCTGCACCCTGGTGCCGCGGATGATGCCGCTGCTGGCTGGCTCGGTCATCTGGCGGCTGGCGGCGGTCGCGGCGGCCTCCATGGCGGTGATCGGCGACTATGTGCTGGGGCTCGTCAATGACAGCATCCGCTCCTTCCGCGAGGCACGGGCCTCCAGCTCCCGGGTGCGGGCGACATTGCAGGAGATCGCCTGGCAGCGCTGGCAGAGCGAGGCCATCTGGTTCGGCCATGGCGAGGTGGAGCGCGGGCCCCACATCGTCGAGTACATGCCGATCGGCAGCCATCACACCTGGTACGGGCTGCTGTTCGTCAAGGGCGTGGTCGGCTTCCTGGGGCTCGCGATCCCGCTGGTCTGGCATTTCGCGATCACGGCGGTGGATGCGGTGCGGGGCCCGCGCGGGCGGCTGCCGTTCGGCATCCTGCTCCAGATCGTCATCCTGACCTTCGGCGAGAATCTGGAAATCGAGGTCTACATGTTCTGGCCGGCCCTGCTGCTGCTGGGCATCCACCTGCGCGAGATGGCGCGGGCCGGCATCTAGACCGTTGTCAGGCAGCGTGGACACCGGTCCGCGTGAAGAAAATGCGTCAACTCAAAATCCTGGAGCACTTTCTGTGAGCCTGGGTGAACGGCAAATGCTCAGGGGGTCGAGACTCGGTCAGATCCACCGGATGATACCAGGCGCATGAAGTGCTGACCGCACCGCGCGCCTGAAGAACATCAGATTTCTCATATGCCCCAATGGCATGAGAAATCCGCATCGGAATACCAAAGAGTCCTTTTCAAGGATCTGTGGTATAATATCCGGGACTTCGGACACTGGAGCAATCGCCTCTGGCGGCCCCGCAAAACCTGTGGTGGAATGCCGGAGGTCCCGTCGCGGCATCCCCGGCAGGCAGGCCGGTCCGTCCACGGGGATCCGCCCGCATGCTCTCCCCATCGGCCGGCAAAACGATTATCAATCGCAGGCAGGCGGGCCTCTGTCGCGACGGCACCGGTCCGGGGCTGTCGTCCGGGAGCGGCGGGCCTTTCCTTCCTCCAGCCAGCCGGAGCCTCGATCATGCGCATGAGAGTTCAGGATCTCGGCTTTCCCATCGCGGTGGTGGCCGTCACCGCCGCCTTCATCTGGCTGCTGCTGCCCTATTATGGCGCCATCCTGTGGGCGGTGATCCTGGCCATCCTGTTCAATCCGCTGCAGCGCTGGCTGGAGCGGATGACCGGCGGCCGGCGCTCGGCGGCGGCGGGGCTGTCGGTGCTGGCCTGCATCTGCATCGTCGTCATTCCGGCCGCCCTCGTCATGACCTCCCTGGCCCAGGAGGCCACCGGCCTCTATCTGCGCCTGTCCACCCGCGAGCTCAATCCCGGCGCCGTGCTGGCCCAGGTCGAGAATGCCCTGCCGGAATTTGCCCGCCGCGCCCTTGATGCCCTCGATTTCGGCAACATCTCCGAAGTCGAGGCCCGGCTGACCACCTTCTTCCTTCAGGCCAGCCAGACCATCGCCACCCATGCCCTCTCCATCGGGCAGAACACGGCCTGGTTTCTCATCAGCCTCGGCATCATGCTCTATCTGCTGTTCTTCCTGTTCCGCGACGGGGAGACGCTGGCCGCGCACATCCGGCGCGCCAGCCCGCTCGATGACCGCCAGACAGCACATCTTCTCGGCAAGTTCACCTCGGTGGTGAAGGCGACCGTCAAGGGCAATGTCATCATCGCCCTGATCCAGGGCTCCATCGGCGGCGTCACCTTCTGGGCGCTGGGCATCCAGGCGGCGTTGCTGTGGACGGTGCTGATGGCCATCCTGTCGCTGCTGCCGGCCGTCGGGTCGGCGCTGATCTGGGGGCCGGCGGCAGTCTACCTGCTCATCCTCGGGGACTATTTCCGCGCCGGCGTGCTTCTGGCCGTGGGCATCTTCGTCATCAGCACCGTCGACAACTTCCTGCGGCCGCCCCTGGTCGGGCGCGGCACCATGCTGCCGGATTATGCCGTGCTGATTTCCACCGTCGGCGGCCTGTCCCTGGTCGGCATGAACGGCTTCGTCATCGGCCCGCTGATCGCCGCCCTGTTCGTGGCCGTGTGGTCGCTGTTTGCCGACGAGAAGCGCGACCCGGATCAGGCGCCCTGACGCAGGACGCCCCCCCGGAGACGGATCCCCGGGGGTGCGCGTTCACCTGGCCGGAACGCCCGATGCGGGGCGCCGGGTGTCCCCGGAGAGCGGCGGATGTCTCATGCCACAGGATCCTTTTTCAAGGACCTCCGGCATCATACCCGGCGCACGAAGTGCCGACCGCACCTTGGCGCCTGAAGGACAGCAGATTTCTCATATGCCCCAAGGACATGAGAAATCTGCATCAGAATACCAAAGAATCCTCTTCGCGGATCTTTGGTATCACTCCGCCGCGTCGGCGTAGCTTTCCACCGGCGGACAGGTGCAGACGAGATTGCGATCGCCATACACATTGTCGATGCGGTTGACCGGCGACCAGTACTTGTCGACCCGGAAGGCCCCGGCGGGATAGCAGGCGGCCTCGCGGCTGTAGGGCCGGTCCCACTCGCCCACCAGATCCTCCACCGTGTGCGGCGCCCGCTTCAGCGGATTGTTCTCCGCATCCAGGATGCCGTCGGCGATCGCCCGGGCCTCGCCGGCGATGCCGAGCATGGCGACGATGAAGCGGTCGAGTTCTGCCTTGGGCTCGCTCTCGGTCGGCTCCACCATCAGCGTGCCGGGCACCGGCCAGCTCATGGTCGGCGCGTGGAAGCCGCAGTCCACCAGACGCTTGGCGATGTCGTCCACCGTCACCCCGGACCGCTCCTTGAGCCCGCGGGTGTCGAGGATGCACTCATGCGCGACATCGCCGGCCGGCGACGCATAGAGGGTCGGATAGGCGGCCTTCAGCCGGCGGGCGATGTAGTTGGCGTTGAGGATCGCCACCTTGGTCGCCTGGGTCAGCCCCTCGCCGCCCATCATCAGGCAGTAGGCCCAGCTGATGAGGAGGATCGAGGCCGAGCCATAGCGCGCCGAGGACACCGCCGCCTCCCCCGCCGGCGGATCGCCGGGCAGGAAGGGCGCCAGATGGGCCTTCACGCCAATCGGCCCCATGCCCGGCCCGCCGCCGCCATGGGGAATGGCGAAGGTCTTGTGCAGGTTCAGATGGCTGACATCGCCGCCGATGTCGCCCGGCCGGACGAGGCCGACCATGGCGTTCATGTTGGCGCCGTCGATATAGACCTGCCCGCCGAACTCATGGGTGATGGCGCAGATCTCCCGCACCGTGGTCTCGAACACGCCATGGGTGGAGGGATAGGTAATCATGCAGGCGGCGAGATCGGCGGCATGGGCCTCGGCCTTGCGGCGGAAGTCGTCCACGTCGATGTCGCCGGTCGCCGTCACCCCCACCACCACCACCTTCATGCCCGCCATCTGGGCCGAGGCCGGGTTGGTGCCATGGGCCGAGGTCGGGATCAGGCAGACGGTGCGGTGCCCCTCGCCGCGGGCGGCATGAAAGGCGCGGATCGTCAGCAGGCCGGCATATTCGCCCTGGGCGCCGGAATTCGGTTGCATGGAAAAGGCGGCATAGCCGGTGACCTGGCAGAGCTTGGCTTCCAGATCGGTGATGATCTCGGCATAGCCCGCCGCCTGGGCGGCCGGGGCGAAGGGATGGAGATCGGCGAATTCCGGCCAGCTCAGCGCCATCATCTCGGCGGTGGCGTTGAGCTTCATGGTGCAGGAACCGAGCGGGATCATCGCCCGGTCCAGCGCCAGATCCCGGTCGGCCAGACGCCGCATGTAGCGCGTCATCTCGGCTTCCGCCCGGTTCATGTGGAACACCGGATGGGTCATGTAGGCCGAGGTGCGCAGCAGATCCGCCGGCAGCCGGTAGTCGTGGGCCAGATCGTCGTCGCTCATCCCGCCGCCGAAGGCCCGCCAGATCGCTTCCGTGTGGATGCGCCGGGTGCGCTCGTCGAAGGCGATGCCGATCCTGGTCTCGCCGACCGGCCGCAGATTGACGCCATTGCGCTCGGCCGCCGCCAGGATGGCATCCCGGCGCGGGCCGCAGTCCACCGTCACGGTATCGAAGAAGGCCTGCGGCGTGACGGAGAAGCCGAGCTTCTCCAGCCCCTTCACCAGCCGCACGGTCTTGCGGTGGATGCGCTCGGCGATCGCCCGCAGGCCATCCGGCCCGTGGAAGACGCCATACATGGACGCCATCACCGCCAGCAGCGCCTGGGCGGTGCAGATGTTGGAGGTCGCCTTCTCGCGGCGGATATGCTGCTCGCGGGTCTGGAGCGACAGCCGGTAGGCGCGGTTGCCGCGGGCATCCACCGAGACGCCGACCAGACGGCCGGGCATGGAGCGGGTGAGCGCCGTGCGCACGGCCATGTAGGCCGCGTGGGGGCCGCCATAGCCCATGGGGATGCCGAAGCGCTGGGTCGAGCCGATGGCGACATCCGCCCCCATCTCGCCCGGCGGCTTCAGGAGCGTGAGGGCGAGCGGATCGGCCGCCACGCAGGCGAGCGCGCCGGCCCCGTGCAGGGCGGCGATCACGCCGGTGAAGTCGTGCACGTCGCCATAGGTGCCGGGATACTGGAACAGCGCCCCGAACACCGTCGCCGGATCGAGATCGGTGAAGGGATCGCCGACGGTGACCGTCAGCCCCAGCGGCTCGGCCCGGGTGCGGATCACGGCGATGGTCTGGGGATGGCAGTGATGGTCGACGAAGAAGGCGCCGGCCTTCGAGCGCGAGGAGCGCCGGCACAGCGTCATCGCCTCGGCCGCCGCCGTGCCCTCGTCGAGGAGCGAGGCGTTGGCGATGTCGAGGCCGGTGAGATCGGCCATCATGGTCTGGTAGTTGAGCAGCGCTTCCAGACGGCCCTGGCTGATCTCGGGCTGATAGGGCGTGTAGGCCGTGTACCAGGCCGGATTCTCGAAGATGTTGCGCTGGATGACCGGCGGCGTGACCGTGCCGTGATAGCCCTGCCCGATCAGGCTGGTGAGCACCCGGTTCTTCGCGGCGACCGAGCGCAGGCGCTCCAGCACACCCTGTTCCGAAAGCGCCCGGCCCCAGGCGAGCGGCCGCTCCTGCCGGATGTCGGCGGGAATGATGCGGTCGATCAGGGCGTCGAGGTCCGCCACGCCGATGGCCGCGACCATCTCCGCCATTTCCTTCGGCGAGGGGCCGATATGGCGCCGGTTGGCGAAATCATAGGGCTGATAGCCCACTTCCGCATAGCTCATGGCGTGTCCTCAGCCCACGATCGCCCGGTAGTCGGCTTCGTCCAGCAGGCTCTCGACCTCGGCGAGGTTGGTGAGGCGCATCCGGAAGAACCAGGCGCTGCCCTGGGGATCGGCGTTGACCTTGGCCGGATCCTCGCGGATGTCCTCGTTGATTTCGAGGATCTCGCCGGTCAGCGGACAGTAGACGTCGGAGGCGGCCTTCACCGATTCCACCACGGCGGCGGCATCGCCCTTGGTATATTCCGCGCCAACTTCCGGCAGATCGACGAACACCAGATCGCCCAGCTGCTCGACGGCATGATCGGTGATGCCGACGGTGGCGATGTCGCCGGCAACATCCACCCACTCGTGGTCCGGAGTATATTTCCGCATGATGGGGATCCTCAGCTGCGCTTGTAGTGCTGGGTGATGAAGGGAAGAGACGAGACGACAAGGGGCAGACGCCGGCCGCGCACCTCGGCGAAGAGCCGGGTGCCGGAGGCCGCGAGTGCCGCCGGCACATAGCCCATGGCAACCGGCCCGCCGACGCTGGGGCCGAAACCGCCGGAGGTCACCAGACCCACCGGCTCGCCGCCCTCCTCGGCCAGGAAGACCGGCGCGCCCTCGCGGACCGGCGCCCGGCCCTCGGCCTTCAGCCCGACGCGCCGGCGCGGGGCGCCGCCCGCAAGCTGGGCAAGGATCAGGTCCGCCCCGGGAAAGCCGCCGGCCCGGGCGCCCGCGCTGCGGCGCACCTTCTGGATCGCCCAGTCCAGACCCGCTTCCACCGGGGTGGTGGCGGTGTCGATGTCGTGGCCATAGAGGCAGAGGCCGGATTCCAGCCGCAGGCTGTCGCGGGCGCCGAGCCCGATCGGATGCACCCGCGGATCGGCCAGAAGCGCCTCCGCCAGCACCTCGGCCCGCTCCGCCGGCACGGAAATCTCGTAGCCGTCCTCGCCGGTATAGCCCGAGCGCGAGACGAGGCAGTCCGCGCCGGCAAGCGACACCTCGGCGACATCCATGAACACCATGCCGGCCACCTCTGGCGCCAGCGCCGACAGCACCGCCTCGGCCGCGGGCCCCTGCAGCGCGACGAGCGCCCGGTCGGTCAGCTCCTCGATGACACAGGCCTCCGAGAGACAGGCGCGCAGATGGGCGACATCCGCCACCTTGCAGGCCGCATTGACGACGAGGAAGAGATGGTCGCCGCGGTTGGTGACCATCAGGTCGTCGAGAATGCCGCCGGTGTCATTGGTGAAGACGGCATAACGCTGCCGGCCGGGCTTCAGGCCGAGAATGTCGACGGGCACCAGGGTCTCCAGCGCCAGCGCCGCATCGGCGACAGTGCCCGAGCGCGGCCGCAGGATCACCTGCCCCATGTGGCTGACATCGAACAGCCCCGCCGCCGCGCGGGTGTGCAGATGCTCCTTCAGCACCCCTTCGGGAAACTGCACCGGCATCTCGTAGCCGGCAAAGCCCACCATGCGGCCGCCAAGCCGGATGTTGAGCGGGGTGAGCGGGGTCTGCGCAAGCGCGTCCGTCGCAGTCATCGGGCTGGTCCTGTGGTGAGAAAAGGGTGCCGGCACCGGAGCGATCTCCGGTCCCGTCGGCATCGGCAGAAGACAGCCGGGACACGCCCCCCGGCGCCCCGGTGAAGACCCCGGCCCGGAGCCGGTTCCATGCGTGGCCGGGCCCGGCAGACAGACCTCCCGGCGACCAGTCCGGCGCGGCGCCATCCGTCAGCCGCTGCCGCCGCACGCCCCGCGCGGACAGCCCCTTTGCGGCGATCATAGCCGATCCTTCCCGACCCCGTCAGCCGGCGCCGTGCCGGCCGGGGCGCGACCTCCCGCCCCGCCGGATGCCGGCTTCCGCACCGTCGCGAGCGGGCCGGGAGCCCCCCGGATTCCCGAACGCGCCAGCCGACCCGCTGCGCGCGAATGATAGGGGGCGGTTGACATGAGCAGCTTTCATTCTTCTCATTCCTGCATTGATAATCCTCATGCTGACCGGCCATGCCCAACATTCCGACCGACCTCCTGCGCACCTTCGTCACGGCGATCGAGGCGGGCAGCTTCACCCGCGCGGCCGAGCTGGTGGGGCGCACCCAGTCGGCGGTCAGCCTCCAGATCCGGCGGCTGGAGGAGACGGTGGATGCGACGCTGTTCCGCCGCGATGCCCACCGGCTGCAGCTGACGGCGGAAGGCGACGTGCTGGCCGGCTATGCCCGGCGCATCCTGGCGCTGAATGACGAGGCGCTGGCGGTGCTGCATCGTCCGGCGGTCGCCGGCCGGGTGCGTCTTGGCGCGCCGCACGAATATACCGCCTCGCTGCTGCCGGTCTTTCTCGGCCGGTTCGCCCAGGCCTATCCCGATGTCATGCTGGAGGTGACGAGCGATCTCAGCCGCAGCCTGCTGCGGCGCCAGCAGAAGGGCGAATTCGATCTGGTGATCGCCCTCGATGATGACCGCACCAGCCGGGCGGGCACGCGCATCTTCACCGAGCCCCTGGTCTGGATCGGCAGCGCCGACCATGCCCGCCAGCAGGAAAGCCCGGTGCCGCTGGTGCTGGCGCCGGCGCCGTGCATCTACCGGCGGCGCATTCTCGATACCCT
>JBBSSF010000045.1:0-12721 GCA_038242345.1 Hyphomicrobiales bacterium | reverse complement strand
ATCTGCGGCGGCAGCGCCGGCAGGATCTCGAACACGATGGTGCCGGGATAGCGCCAGAAGCCGCGGCGCGGCCAGAACAGGCCGGAATTGAGGGCCAGCGGCACGCAGGCAAGCCCGGTGGCGCGATAGAGCATGGCGACGCCGCTCTTGTAGTCGGGCAGCGATCCGGGCTGCTTGCGCGTGCCCTCGGGGAAGATGATGACCGGGTGTCCGGCCTCGGCCGCCGCCGACACCGCCTTCGTCATGGCGATGAGGGCCGCCGCGCCGCCGGAGCGGTCGATGGGCACCATGCCGATCTGGACGAGGAAGCGGCCGAACAGCGGAATTTCCGTCAGCTCCTTCTTCAGCACGAACACCGCATCGGGAAAGACGGTGAGGAGCGCGAAGGTCTCGAAGGCCGACTGGTGCTTGGCCGCGATCAGCACGCCGCCTTCGGGCAGGTTCTCGCGGCCGCGCACCTCCAGCCCGGCGCCGCCGATCCAGCGGGTGATCCGCACGATGCCGCGGCAGCATGACACCGTCGCCTTGCGGGTCACCCCGCGGAAGGGCAGGATCGGCGCGGCCGAGACCATGCAGAAGATCAGGAAGCCATCGAAGGCGATCTGGAAGGCGAGCGAGCGGACGAAGCGCATGGGGAACCCGGACTGAGGCCGACGGATGCCGCGCCGGCGGGCTGACGGATGCTCCGCCGCTCCCCGTCGGTTCAGGCAAGCGGCGACTTCTGCACCGTTAGCGCAGACTGGCGCAGCCGCACCACCAGATATTTCGCATATTCGATCGCCAGACGCTTGGCCAGCCGCGGCGACAGATACCAGCGCGACAGGTCCTGCTCCTCCACCGGATAGGCGATCAGCGACCGCCCCGGCAGGGCACGGGAGAATTCCAGCATCGAGCGCGGCATGTGCTGGGCGCCGGTGACCACCACCAGCGAGTGATAGCCCTTGAGGTCCGCCCATTTGCGGGCCTCGTCGGCATTGCTGACGGTGTTCGCGGCCTGCCGGTCGAGGTCGACGCAGCAGGAGAACAGGTCCGGCCGGTCGGTCTGGCGGGCGACGCTCACCACCGGCACCACCGGATGGACCCCGGAAATCAGCAGCCGGCCGCCAGCGCCCCGGTCGAGAAGATCGAGACCGGCATCAATGCGCCGCGGCCCGCCGGTCAGCACCACGATTCCTTCCGCACGCGCATCCACGGGCGGCCGGGCGGACACCGCCCGGTCGACGAAGTTCAGGAACCCGCCGATCCCGAGACACACGCCGACCGCCAGAAGCATGACGATGCCCTCCAGCAGGCGCGGCATCGGCTTCGTGTCGGAATCGGCCCGGGCCGGCGCCGGAGACAGGGCGACGTCGGTCATGCCCGCAACACTGGCGGGGGAATGCGGCCGGGGAGAGGCAGGGCAATCGGAGGCGGCTGGCGTACCGGAGGCCGCGACCGGACCGTCGCAGGACGGCACGACGGCGCCGGCTGCCCCCCCGAGGATGTTCTCCCCCGCCTGCCATGCCGCGCCCGCGTCCTGCGCCATGCCCGCTCCTATTCCAGCGAGCGGAGATGGGCGTGCACGGCCAGACGCGAGGTGACGGCGGTGATCGCCGACACGAACACCACCACCGCGAAGGCCGCGAGATAGCCGTGCAGCCCGACGGTCGCCGAGCCGAACAGGGCGATGATCTCGTCCGCCTCGGCCGAACCGCGCACGCTGCGGATCACCAGATCCACCGCCACGAAGGTGAGGCCGGCAAGCGCGCCGCCCATCAGGCCGCCGCGAAAGCCCAGCACCAGGAAGCGGCGCTCGAACTCGCGGGCGATGTAGCCATTCTCGGCGCCGACAAAATGCAGCACCTCGATCACCGCCTGGTTGGAGGCGATCGCCGCCCGGGTGGCGAACACCACCGACAGCACCAGCGCCACCATGACGAGGACGAACACCGTCAGCCCGACGATCACCAGGGTTTCCGCCATGGCGGTGAGGCGGGCGCTCCAGGTGGAATGATCGTCGAGGCTGGCCCCGCGCACGCCCTCCTGAAGCCGCGCCGCCAGGGCCGCCACGTCCACCGCCTGGGGGTCGGAGACCGACACCGCGACCAGGCGCGGCACCGGCAGGTCGTTGAGGTCCAGCGCCGTGCCCAGCCACGGGGCGACGAGGCCGCGGGTCTCGTCCACGGTGAGGGCATGGGCCGAGGACACCCCCGGCGTCGCCTCGGCGATCTCGACCGCCCGGTCGAGGCTGGCGCTCATGTCGAGGCCGTCGATGGGGCGGATCTGGATGGTCATCTCGCGCTGGACATCGCTCGACCAGTCGGCGGCGGCCGCCGCCACCACGGTCACCGCGCCGATGGTGAGGCAGGCAAGGAAGGTCATGATGCCGACGACGAAGGCCAGCGCCCGGCCGGACACCGAGCGCGGCGGCACCAGGGGCGTCGCCCGGGCCGAGCGGCCGGCGCTGCCCCGGGGCCGCCTGCCGCCGCCGGTGCCGCCCTTGGGACGCGGCGGCAGCCCCGGATCCTCGATGCCGTCGGGACGGGAGCAGCGCGGCTCCGGCCGTCTCCTCGCTCCACCTCCAGCTGCCCGTCGGCGAGCACCAGACGCGGTGCATCCACCTGATCCATCAGGGAGAAATCATGGGTGGCGATCACCACGGAGGTGCCCAGCCGGTTGAGCTCCAGAAACAGGCGCAGCAGACGGCGGGCAAGCGGCGGATCGACATTGCCGGTGGGCTCGTCGGCGAGCAGCAGTTCCGGCTGGGTGATGAGGGCGCGCGCGATGGCCGCGCGCTGCTTCTCGCCGCCCGAAAGCACCGGCGGATGGGCATGCATGCGCTCGCCGAGGCCGACCCAGCGCAGCAGCTCCACCACATCGGGCCGGTAATCGGCCTCCGACCGGCCGAGCACCCGCAGCGGCAGGGCGACATTCTCATAGGTCGTCAGATGGTCGAGGAGACGGAAATCCTGGAACACGACGCCGATGCGCCGGCGGAACAGCGGCACCTCGCGCCGCGGCAGCGTGGTGACATCGCGCCCGAACATGGTGACGATGCCCCGGGTCGGCCGGAGCGAGAGAAACAGCAGCCGGATCAGCGTCGTCTTGCCCGCCCCCGACGGTCCGGTCAGGAACTGGAAGGAGCGCGGCGCCAGATTGAAGGACACGTCCTTCAGGATCTCCGGGCCCATTCCATATCGAAGACCGACATTCTCGAAGCGGATCACGCGCACCATCCCTTCCGAACGGGGCCAGCGGCCCCCGCCCCTTCCCTATAGCAGGCCCGCCCCCCATCCTTGAAGCCCGCACCAGCCGACCACACCCGCCGGCGCGACCCCGGCGCCCGGCCGGCGCGGACCGCCCGTCCCCTGCCCTCCGGACGGCGGAGGACAATCCGCACGGCATCCGGCCTGCCGCCGGGCCGGCGCCGGACGGTCATGCCGAAGGATCCTAGTCAGGGACCTCGGCTTTCACGCCCCGGCGCGCATCCGGGCGATGGCGGCGCGGGTGCGGGCGACCAGGGCCGGCAGGTCGCTGCCGGCCACCCGGCCGTCGGCCACCGTCTGCACGCCGCCGACGAAGAGATGGCGCACCTGCCCGCCGCCGCCGCACAGCACCGGGGCGGCGGCCAGATCATGCACGCCGGCATAGCGGGGATGGGAGAGGTCGAACACGGCGATGTCGGCCAGCCGCCCGGGCTCCAGCCGGCCGGTCTCGGCAAAGCCGAGGGCCTGTGCCCCGCCGGCAGAGGCCCAGCCCACCACCTCCTCGAAGCTCACCGCATCCGGGCCCCCCGCCGCCCGGTGCAGATGCCAGGCGGCGTGCATCTCGCTCACCATGTCGCAGGACTCGTTGGAGGCGGCCCCGTCGACGCCGAGGGAGACGATGCCGCCGGCGGCCGCATAGCGCGGTGCGGCGGCAAGGCCGGCGCCGAGGCGCGCATTGCTCTGGGGGCAATGGGCGATGGCCGTGCCGCTGTCCGTCAGGATCGCGCGTTCGCGGTCGTCGATGTGGATGAGGTGGGCGAGCCAGACATCGGGCCCGGTGAAGCCATGGGCGGCCACCATCTCCACCGGCCGCCGGCCATGGCGCTCCAGACAGGCGGTGACGTCGCCGGCCCCTTCCGAGAGATGGCTGTGCAGCCGCAGGCCGAGGGCGCGCCCGCCGGCGGCAAGCTCGGCCATGTGCTCCGGCGTGACCGACCAGACGAGATTGGTGGGTGCCAGCGCCACCCGGCGGCGGGAATCGGGCGCCGGATCATGATGGCGGGCGGCAAGGGCGGCCACCCGGTCGAGAATCTGGTCGACGGTCTCGGCCGGCACCAGCTTCAGCCCGTCGGCGGCCTTGCGGCTGTTGAGGGTCGCCCCGCCGCGGGCGAGCACGAAGCGCAGGCCGAGCCGGTCGGCGATGGAGAACAGGATCTCCGCCGGGTCATAATCGAGGGCGTCATCGAAGAGATAATGATGATCGGCCACCAGGGTGACGCCGGACAGCATCAGCTCGGCCAGCCCCAGCTCCACCGCGCAGGCAAAGGCATCGGCGTCGATGCGGTTCCACCAGGTGTAGGGCACCCGGACCAGCCACTCCGGCAGCGCCGCATCGATGGCCCCGGGCACGGCCTTCAGCACCGTCTGCATCAGATGATGATGGGTGGAGACCAGCCCCGGATAGATGACGCAGCCGGAGACATCGATCACCCGGTCATGGGCGGCGGGCTCGATCCGGCCGATGGCCGCGATCCGGCCGCCGGCAATGGCGATGTCGCCGGAGGCCCGGGCACCGGACCCGGACAGGCCGGTGAGAATCGCCTCGGCATTGCGCAGGATCGTCCGGACGGGCGGAAGGGCGGACATGGCGGCTCCATGGGTGCGATGCCAGGGATCCCGGCAAGGGCTCCTTGGCAGTCCGATGCGGATTTCTCATGCGGCTGGAGCATATGAGAAATCTGCTGCTCCTCAGGCGCGCGGGGTGCGCCTGGCATGATGAGCCGCACTGTAGTCGTGGCCGGCCCGCATCCAAGCATCATCTTCAGCGGCATCCGTGCACAAAATACGCACGCTTGGTGCGACCGCTCATACCAAAGATCCTTGAAAAGGACTCTTTGGTATTCCGATGCAGATTTTCCATGCCATTGGGGCATATGGAAAATCTGCTGATCTTCAGGCGCGCGGTGCCGTCAGCACTTCGTGCGCCTGGTATCACCCCTCGGCCTGACGGTTCTGCTGCTCGCGGTCGCAAAGCGCCTGCATCATGGCGCGCAGCTGGTCGACCACGAGGCTCTGGCCGGGATCCAGCGCCCCGGTGCGGCGCTGGAGCAGCATCAGCCGGGAGGTCTCGATCTGGCCGGCCGGCAGGGGCAGGAAGACGAGGCGGCCGGCAGCGACCTCATGGGCGGCATCGAGCCGGTTCATGAAGGTCAGCGCCCCGTCCTCGCTGGCGGCGAGCTTCAGGAACTCGATGGAATTGGTCTCCGAGATCCCGTCGGTGGCGATCGACACCCGGTCGAGGGCGGCGGCGACCGCGCGGCCGAGGGAGGTGGAGCGGTCCGGCAGGATCATGCGCTGGCCGACGCAGTCGCCGAGGCTGATCTGCCGCTGGCTGGCCAGAGGATGACGCGGCGCCACCACCACCCCGATGGGCAGCGCGATCTCGGCCAGCCGGCGCAGGCTGGAATCGACATCCAGATGATAGCCGAGGCCGATATCGGCCTCCCCGGTGGGCAGCGCCGCCAGGATCTGGTCGCGCGCCAGCACCGACACCGTCAGCTTGACCAAGGGCTGGTGGGTGCCGAGCCAGCCCGACAGCCGCGGCATCAGGGTGGAGGCCAGCCCGGACATGGTGACGATCGAGATCGCGCCGCGGCGCAGGCCCTTCATGTCCTGGATCTGGCTCTTCAGCCGGTCATAGTCCCGGAGCGTGCGGCGGATGTGGACGATCAGCGCCTCGCCGGCCGCCGTCAGCCGGAGCCGTCGCGGCATGCGCTCGAAGATCGGCACGCCCAGCTCCTCCTCCAGCGCGATGATCTGGCGGTTGATGGACGAGGCGGCAATGCCGAGCCGCTCCGACGCCCCGCGGATCGACCCGACGGCGGCGACCTCGTTCAGATAGACGAGCAGGCGGCCATGGAGCATGGGCGTTGCCTTCCGACGGGAGAACAAGGGGAAATCCGGCAAGCCGGCATCCGCCGAGTTGTCCCCCGGCAGCCCGCGGCGGGTCAAGCGGCGCCAATGGTGAAGGGCGAACCGGGAATTGAGCCGGGGGCGTTGAGCCCCCATTAACGATGGGTCCCGAGAGCGCCCGGCGCCCCCCCGGATTGCGACAATCCCGGCCGTCCTGTTCCGACCCCGTTAACTCGCGGCAGCGCACCGTCAGCGCATCGGGACACGGAGACAGGACCGGAGACGATGGCTTCAGCGGATACCCCACGCATCAGCGTTCTCTTCGACGAGGCGACCATTGCAGCCCGTGTGGAAGAGATCGCCCGCGAGATCGCCGCGTCGGGGATGGAGCGTCTTCTGGTGGTGGCGGTGCTGAAGGGCAGCTTCGTCTTCGCCGCCGACCTGATCCGCGCCATGCATCGCGTCGGGCTCAAGCCGGAAATCGAGTTCATCCATCTGGCGAGCTACGGCGCCGGCACCATTTCCTCCGGCAAGGTGGAAGTGCTGCACGACGTCAAGAGCGATGTCAGCGGCCGGGACATCCTGCTTGTCGACGACATCCTGGAATCCGGCCGCACCCTGGCGTTCGCCCGCGACCGGCTGAAGACCCGCGGCGCCCGGCGGGTGGCGCTGGCTGCCCTGCTCGACAAGCCGGAGAAGCGCGCCGCGCCGATCGAGGCCGATTTCCGCGGCTTCGTCTGCCCGGACCTGTTCGTGATCGGCTACGGCATGGACATGGCCCATGCCTACCGGCAGCTTCCCTTCATCGGTGTCGTCGAGACCGATCCCGCTCCGGGCAAGGAGGACTGACTGATGGCCCGCGTGCTCCTGACCGAAGACGACCTGTCCGTGCGCACCTTCGTGCGTCGCGCGCTTCAGCTCGACGGTCATGATGTGGTGGAGGCCGAGGACGGTGCCGAGGCCCTCGCCCTGCTGGCGACCCAGGACTTCCACTGCGATCTCATCGTTTCCGACATCACCATGCCGGAAGTCGACGGCATCACGCTCGCCTGCCTCGCCAAGACCCAGCGCCCGGAGCTGCTCATCATCCTGATGACCGGCTTCTTCAACGAGCGCGAGCGGGCCGACCATCTGGACGGCGTCGTGCTGGAAATCCTGTCGAAGCCCTTCGGCCTCACCGACATCCGCCGCGCCGTCTCCCCTGCGGTGGCGCGGCTGGCCGAGCCGATGTCGGCAGCGGCCGCCGTCGCCTGCGGTGGCCGTCAGTCCGCGGCCTCCGCTGCCTGAGGCGCCGCCGCCTGACATTCGGCACAGCGGCCGGTGATCTCGATGGTGGCCGAACGCGGCCGAAAACCCGTCGCCGCCTCCGTGCCGCCTAGACCGATGCCGATCTCGGCCGCCGGCAGTTCCGCCACCCGCCCGCAGGCATCGCAGATCAGGAAGGCCACCGGCCCGCCGGCCTCGGCATGGCGCCCGGAACAGCCGACAAAGGCATTCAGCCGCTCGATCCGGTGGGCGAGACCATTTTCCGTCAGGAAGGCCAGCGCCCGGTAGACCGAGATCGGCGCCGGACGCGGCCCCTTCTCGGCCAGCCGCTCGATGAGATCATAGGCCCCCACCGGCGCATGGCTGGCGAGCAGCGCTTCCAGCACCCGCCGCCGCTGGGGCGAGAGCAGCAGCCCGTCGCGCCGGCAGATCTCCTCCGCCCGCGACATCATCCGGCAGGTGCAGGCGCTGTGATCGTGAACCGCCGGCGGAAAGGCCAGATCCCCGTCGGGGGCACCTTCCCCATGCTGATGCGGATGCACCGACGGATGGGCTTCGCTCGCCATGGCCTTGGACCCCCGGGGCTCTCGGGGAGAGCGCTCCCCTGCCGGTGCAGATATAGCGCGCCCGCCGGTCCTCCGCATCCCCGCACGCGCGGTCGCCGCTCCCTGCGCCCACATCACCTCATACCAGCCGCACGAAGTGCTGACCGCACCGTGCGCCTGAAGGGCAGCAGATTTCTCATATGCCCCAATGACATGAGAAATCTGCATCGGAATACCAAAGAGTCCTCTGCGAGGATCTTTGGTATCAGGAGCAGCCTGCCGCCGCCACCTGATAGGGGATGTTGAGCGCGCGAAGGAATTTCATCACCTCATCGCTGGTGATGGCATAATTATATTTCGAGGTGTCGCCATAGGCCGCCCCCCCGCTCACCTTCAGCTTGGCAACCGACCCCTGATAATGCAGCCCCACCACATCGCCGCATTCATTGGTGATGGGCGAGCCGGAGTTGCCGGGTGACGTCTCCAGTCCTTCCTGGATATTGCGCAGGCCAGTCTCATTGTTGACGATGATCGACTGAACATAGCCGAAATCGAACTTGGGCAGTGGAATATCGTCGGTCGAAGGAATGCGGTTGGCCGCGATGATCTCGAAAAACCGTTCCGACGACCTGTCGAAAGCCGAGGCCCGCCCGGGGAAACCGCCGATCGCGACCCGTTCGCCCTCCCGCACTGTCGGATGGAAGGCCAGGACTCGGTCAGCGGTCCAATTGACGGTTTCCAGAACCGCCGCGTCGATCCCGACCTGAGTGCTGGTCAGCCCGCGCGCCACCACCCGGGCCGCGCGCACGCCATAGCGGCGGCTGGCCACCACCACCCGGTCCGCCCCCTCGACCACATGGGAGTTGGTCAGGATGTAGCCGGGCGCAATCACGAACCCCGTGCCCGAGCTGCCTTCCTTCGGGTCATAGATCTGCACGATCGCTTCCCGCAGCGTCTCGGCAATTGCCGCATTGCTGAGGACGGTGCGACCCGGCCCGGGCGCGACCGGCAGCGGAGGAGCCGCCACCGCCGGTCCCGGCACGGGGGCTGCGACCACCGCCGGACTGGCCGGCGCGGGCGCACTCGCCCGTCCAAAGCTCGGCACCCGGAAGCCTTCGGTCCGCGCCACCTGCACGCCGGATCCAGCCTTCAGGCCCGCGGCAATGATCGAGAAGGCCTCCAGATCCTCCGCCAGGATCGCCGGCCCCTCACCACCGGCGGGCGTCAGCGAACGGCTGGCGAGAAAGGCATACCATCCGGCCGCCGCCTCGGGCTCCGGCGGGCCACCGATGCCGAGGGCCTGAGCCCCGGCCGGTAGCTCCAGATAGGCCTCCTGCCCCAGGGTCGCGAGCGCGACGGCCGCGGCATCGACGATTTCCGGCGCGCCGCTCGCAAGCCCCTGGCCAATGCAGACGACGAAGCTGCGGGCGACCGTCTCCTGCATGTCGGCTGGCGTCGCCCCGAGCTCGGCCCGCACCCGGGCAATCTGCGCGGCCGGCTCCGCCGCCGCCACCGCGTCCAGGATAGCGGCCACGCCCTCCGCCGCTCCCGTGCACTGGGCGCGCACATCGGACATGTCGGTGACATTGGCCGCCACCATCGCCGCCTGCCCGGCCGCCAGCGCCCGGGCATGGGTGGCGCAGAAATGCGCGCGCAGCAGTGCTTCATGGGGCTGCGCGTCAGGCTTCTGCACCGCCACCCGCCCAAGGCAGATGTCGCTATAATCCTTGCCCGGATCCGGCTCCGACGCCGGCGCCGCCGCGGACACGCCCCCAGCCGCCCCCGCGCCCGCCGCTGCGGTGCCAGCTGCCCCGACGGTCGCCATGCCAACCGTCGTTGCCGCGGCCGCGGGGGTCGCCGTCCCCCGCGAGATCGCGGCAAAGAGCTGGTCCGTATCCTGATCCCGCCGGGCGGCGAGCGCCGCCCCGTTGCCGCGGTTGGCATAGAGCTGCATCAGCCGGTCGTACTGGGCGGCCGTCAGGGTGCCGGTCACCGGCTCGCCCAGGGCATCCTGATAGAGGCCGATGGCGCGCCGCGTTCCCGGTCCGGACTGACCATCAACCGCGCCCTCATAGAGACCGAACGCCTTGAGGGCAGTCTGGATATTGACGACGGTCTTGTCGGGAGTGCGGGCCACGGGCTTGGGCTTCTTGACCGCCGGCCGCGGAGCGCGCTGGCCCGAGGGTGGCGGTGGCTCGTCCCCCTGGCCACCGGTCATCGCGCCACCGACGATCGTTCCCAGCATGAAGCCGACCGCCCCCGACACGGCGGCCGCTGCCCCACTGTCGGCTCGGGCATCTGCCACCGGAGAGAGTGCCAGGACACCAACCAGCAGGAGCGCGCCCGCCGCTCCGCCTGTCTGCGGACGTGACGTCCGTTCCCTGCGCATTCTCGCCTCCCGCCCATGACTTTCCAACGAAAATCCTATCGCGGAGAATGCACGTCTGTAAATTGAATACAGCTCAGGAATGTATCGGTTGGGGGGGGCACGTCAGCCGGCGCCGGGGCCAGTGCGCCCCCTCCGGCACACAATGCCAGAGCGCATGGCAGTCAGGAAAAGACGCCCGCCCGCCGGGGCGAGAGCATGTTCTGTTCGCCCCAGATCAGACCAGGCGCACGAAGTGCTGACCGCACCCACGCGCCTAAAGAACAGCGGATTTCTCATATACTCCAAGGACATGAGAAACCTGCATCGGAATACCAAAGAGTCCTCTTCGAGGATCTTTGGTATCAGTTCCCCAGCGCCGCGGCGATCAGCCCGCGCGCGCCCGGGGAATCCCATTCCGCCGGGCCGTGCAGCACGCCGAGATTGCAGCCGGCCTCATCCACCAGAAGGGTGGTCGGCATGCCCACCGCCAGCCCTTCCCGCTTCAGCGCGTTGAACACGCCGAGATTGCGATCCGACCAGCGGGTGAGCGACCTGACGCCGATCTCGTCGAGGAAGCGGCTGTCCCGCCCGTCGTCCTGGGTGTCGATGTTGATGGCCACCACCTGGAAATCGAGGCTGCCGGCGGCGGCCTGAAGCCGGTCGAGGGCCGGCATCTCGGCCCGGCAGGGCGCACACCAGGTGGCCCAGAGATTGACGAGCTTCACCCCGGTGCCGACGCCGTTCAGCATCACCGGCTTGCCGTCGGGCGCGGAGAAGGCGAGCTGACCGAGCTGAACCGGGCGTGTCGCCGGCAGGAAGGCCGCCACCGGACCGCTGGCGAAGGGCACCAGACGCCGCGCCGTCACCAGCGCCGCCGAACAGGTGCCGGCCCCGCCGCCGACCAGCTCCGAAGCCGCATAGACCGTGACCGCCCCCACCAGGCCGAGCCCCACGATCGCCGCCCCCCAGACCGCCATGCGCGCGGAGCGGGGCCGCTCCGACCGTCCGGACTGATCGCGTTCCGTCGTCTGGCTCATCCATCTTTCTCCGCCGATGGCACCCGGCAGCGCCACTGATCCCCGAGGGGCTCCTGCAGGGCGGCCACCAGAGCATTTTCCGGTCCCTCCGGGGCACGGAAAGCGCTCTGGTCATTTGAATTGACGCATTTTCCTCATGCGAACCGGTCTCCGCTTCGCTTGAAAATGCTCCGGGAAGACAGACTGCCTATCCCAGCACTGTTTCAGGAGCATGGCGCAGAAGGCAGGCGCAGAAAAGGAAACCGCGCGGTACCCGAACGGAGCCCTCCCGGACGCTGTTGCAAAGGTCGCTGGCCAAGGGGCACGGGATTTCTGGCACTTCGCCGGAAGACCTTGCCGGCCGATGCCATCGGGCATCGGAGCCCGGGATTTCGACACCCCGGACAGACCCGCCGCATCAAGCCGTTCCCTTTTTTCCAACCGGCGCTCAGCTCACCGGAAAGACGGAATCGCCGACGGCGATGCGGCCGGAGCCGGTGACGAGGAGATAGATGCCAAGGGCGTTCACCCCTCGCTCCTTCAGAAGCGTCGCCGGAATCTTCGTGTCGCGCTCGGCCGTCTCGGGATTGACGTCGGTGGCGGCGCAGCGTTCGATGGCCTTCTTGACCGAGAAGCGCGCCGCCCCCGCGATCAGCGAGCGGCCGGCCCAGTCGAGTTCCGCCCAGGGCTTCAGCCCGTCGATGTGGATGTTGGCACGAAAGCGCAGCGGATCCAGCTCCACCCCGATGCGCTCGGAGAAATCGCGCACCGTCGCCAGATTGACGAGGGAGAGCACCCGGGCCGAGACGTCGAAGAAATGATGGTCGACCACCGAGAGCACCCGGGCGGGGCCGCGCATCTCGCTGCCCATGAATCCGGCGAGGAAGCTCTCGATCACCGCCCGGCCGGGGGCGAGGTCGAGGCAGCCCTCGGCCAGCACCGTGCCCTCGGCATCGGAGATGGTGAGCATCTGGGAGGAATCGTCGAAGCCCGTCCGCAGGCCCGCCAGCCGCGCATTGCGCATGAGCATCAGGAATTTCATCTTCGGCAGGAAGGCCGGATGGCGCGGATCGAACCCGGACGGACCATTTTCCACCGCATAGGCGCGGTCGCCGGGAATCGGATCACCAATGGTCAGATCCACCGCCTCCAGCGGCTCGGGCGACAGCCCCTTCACGGGGAAACGCTGGAGGGCGACGATCCGGGGCAGCTTCGACATCGGAACGGGAACTCCCACAAGAGCATCTTCACGCACAGTGAACGCAGGTTCGCGTGAAGAAAATGCGTCATACCAGGCGCACGAAGTGCTGACCGCACCTTATACCAGGCGCGTTAGGTGCTGACCGCACCCGCGCGCCTGAAGATCAGCAGATTTCCCATATACCCCAGGGACATGGGAAATCCGCATCGGACTACCAAAGAGTCCTT
>JBBSSF010000044.1:0-12946 GCA_038242345.1 Hyphomicrobiales bacterium | reverse complement strand
GGTCCGGACCTCCGGGCCCCGCGTTCTGGCGTCACGGGCAGGGGCTGCCGGTGCGCCGGTAGAGAAGGTCTATCTCCGACACGAGATCGGCCGGAAGAACGAGATCGGCCGCCGCCAGATCGGTTTCCAGCTGGTCGAGCCGGGTGGCCCCCAGGATCACCGAGGTGGTGAACGGCCGGGATGCCACGAAGGCGATGGCCATCTGGGCCGGATCGAGCCCGGCCTGACGGGCGAGCGCGACATAGGCGTCGATGATCGCGTCCGCCCCCGGCTCCTCATAGCGCTGGAGCCTGTCGAACAGCCGCTTGCGGCTGCCGGCCGGCAGCGATCCGCCGGAATATTTGCCGGTCAGATAGCCTTGGCCCAGTGCCGAATAGGCAAGCAGGCTGACATCTTCCCGCTTCGTCACCTCGGCCAGCGCCACATCATAGGTCCGGTTGACGAGATTATAGGCATTCTGGATCGAGACGATCCGCGGCAGACCGGCGCGGCGCGACGCCTCCAGCCACGTCATGACACCCCAGGCGCTCTCGTTGGAAACGCCGAGATGGCGGATGTTGCCCTTCTCCACATGGGTGGAGAGATAGCCAAGGGTGTCCTCGATGGCGTCCTCGGGGGTGACCCAGATCGTCGGGTTGGAGCCGAAGCCGGTCACGTTCCGGTCGGGCCAGTGGACCTGATAGAGGTCGATCACGTCGGTGCCGAGCCGGCGCAGGCTCTTCTCGACAGCCTCGTCGACCTGATCCTGCGTCAGCCGGCATTCCCGGCCGCCGTCGCGGAACCAGGTGCGGTCGCTGCGGCCGCAGATCTTGGTGGCGATCAGCACGTCGTCCCGGCGCCCGCGGGCCTTCAGCCACGTGCCGATGATTTCCTCGGTGCGGCCCTGGGTCTCCGCCTTGGGGGCGATGGGGTAGAGTTCGGCCGCGTCGATCAGGTTGATGCCGGCGGCAACGGCACGGTCGAGCTGGGCGTGGCCCTCGGCTTCGGTGTTCTGTTCGCCGAAGGTCATGGTGCCGAGGGTGAGCACCCCGACCTGAAGGCCGGAGCGGCCGAGCGGTCTCTTCTGCATGGGGAAATCTTCCCGTCTGGCGCGCGCGGAAAAGGAGGGGGCAGCGCGGGCGCAACAGGGAACAGCGCCGCAGCGCACAAATCAACCCCGTTGCCGCGGGCGCCCCTGCACCGGCCGGAGGGAAATCCTGCACCGCCGGGCCTTTTCGCCGCGGCGGGAGAAGCGTAAGCAGGGATGACCCATTTCGCGGAGGGCTCCGCCGGCGGGCTTCGTCCTCCCGATTCTGCGCCGCGGCCGGTCTGCCCTCCGCTTCTGCCCTCCCCGCTTTCCCGAGTGCGGCCAGAGCCTCCATGCAAGATCTTCTCGATACCGTCCTGCCGGTGTTCGGCCTGCTGATCCTCGGCTGGCTCGGCGGCAAAACGCGCTATCTGCCCCAGCGGGTGGGGGACGGGCTGACGGACTATGTGTTCCAGGTCGCGGTGCCGGTGCTCATCATCGACACGCTGGCGCGCGCCGAGCTGCCGCCGGTGAACCCGTGGGGCTACTGGGTCGCCTATTTTGCCGGCGCCGGGCTGACCTGGCTCGCCGGTGGCCTTGGCGCGTACCATCTCTTCCGCCGCTCGAAGCAGGAAGCCTCGATGATCGGCTTCACCTGCTCCCAGTCCAACACCGTCTTCATCGGCGTGCCGCTGATTCTGAGGGCCTATGGCAGCGAGGGGGCGATCCCGCTGTTCCTGCTGCTGGCCATCCACCTGCCGCTGATGATGGGAGTGGCGACGCTGCTTCTGGAAAGCGGGGCGACCAGCGAGGGCGGCAATGCCTGGATGCGGCTCGCCAAGGTCGGCCGGGTGATCCTCACCCATCCGATCGTCGTCGGCCTCGTCATCGGTCTGGCGCTGCAGATGTCCGGCATTCACCCGACCGGCCTGCCGGAGACGCTGATGAAGCAGATCTCGGCCACTGCCTCGCCCTGCGCCCTCATTGCCATGGGTCTGGCGCTCGCCCGGCACGGCTTCTTCCAGGATATCACCGCGGCGCTCGGGATTTCCTTCCTGAAGCTGATCGTGCACCCTTTTCTGGTGTGGGTGCTGGCCTTCCATGTGCTGTCGATGCCGCCCGCCTGGGCCGGGGTGGCGACCCTCTTTGCCGCGCTGCCCTCGGGCATCAACGGCTATCTGATCGCCAGCCGCTATGGCGTCGGCGTCAAGACGATCTCGTCCTCGGTGGCGCTCTCCACCGGGCTCGCGATCGTCACGGTGACCCTGTGGCTGATGGTGCTGGGGGTGGGGAAATAGGGCGGCGCCGGCGGACCCTCATTTTTTCCCGAACACCGCGAACAGGCGCAGCACCAGCCACACCGGGATGACCACGGCGGCGCCGATCAGCAGGTCGCGCAGCACGCCGTCGATGGCGGCGAAGCCGAAATTCCACACCCGGGCGACAGTGTCGCGCACCCAGCCGACCAGGTCCCACGGGGAAAGATCGAGGGCGGAGAGCACCATGCCCACCACCAGCGACAGCACCAGAAGCTGGAGAAAGGTGCGGCCGGGCGAACCGCCGATAAGACGCGAGGGCAGATCGGACACGCGGAAAGCCTCCTCCGGGCGCGACAGACGGGCGGGGCCAGCCGGATCGGGATCCGGCCGGCAGGATCCTCAATGTGGGGTCGGCGCGGCCGGCTGTCCAGTGCCGGCAGCCGGCGCCGTGGCCTTTGCCGGCGTCGCCTTCACGGTGGCGGGCCTGGGCGCATCCTTGGCCGCGGCTGCGCTGTCATAGACCGCCGTGTCGCCGGGGCTGTTGATGTAGCACTCCGGCACCGTGACCGGCGTGCCGGAGGCGAGAAGCTCGCCCACCGTCACCAGCCGGTAGCCCTTCGCCCGGAGACCGGCGACGATTGCCGGCACGGCCTCCGCGGTGTGGTCGCCATGGCCGTTGGCGTGCATGACGACGATGGAGCCCGGCTTCACCTGGGACACCACGCGGGTCGTCAGCGTCTTCGCGCTGGTGCCGCCGGGATCGCCGGAGACGACATCCCACTGGATGACCACGGCGCCGGCGTCGTTGGCCGCCTTCAGGCTGTCCGCCGAGCAGGAGCCATAGGGAAAGCGGTAGAGCCGCGGCCCCGGATTTTCCAGATGCGCCGCGGCTGCCGGGCAGACGCCGGCAGTGGCCGAGCGGTTGGCGGCGAGCACGGCTTCTGTCGCGAGCAGGTCCGTCTGCATCCGCGCGGTGTCGACGCCGTGCATGTTGGCGTGGCCATAGGAGTGATTGCCGAGCTCGAAGCGCGGATCGGCGGCCATCTGGGCGGCGCGGTCGGGATGGGTCTGCAGCCAGTGGCCGGTGGGGAAGAAGGTCGCCGGGGCGTCGGCTGCCCGGAGCGCGTCGATGACGGCGCCGTCATAGCCGGCGATCTGGCCGGTGGTCTCGCAGAGATCGAAGGTCAGCGCCACGATCTTCTCGCCATTGGCAGGCGTCACCCGGCGCACCACGCCGGCCGCCGGCGTGCCGGTCACCGGAGCGGTGGCGGCGGCGGGCTGCGGCGGAAAGCGGCGCTCGGCCGGGGTGATGCGGCGGCTGTCGCGCTCGCCCGGGTGAACGGTCAGGGTCTCCGGAGCCCAGCAGGCTGCCGGCGGCGCGGCCAGCGCCGGGGACGCGAGGAGAACGGGGGCGACAAGCAGGGCGGGGCGGAGGAAGGCGCGGACGGACATGGTCTCTCCCGGCCGCGCAACGGGGGCGCGGCCGTCATTCTCGATGCGGTCGCATCCGAGGGCGCCGCGATTGCAGCGGATTCGCGGCAGCCGGCGCGGCCCGGCGAGAGGGAAGGATTTTCCGCATCTGCCCGGCGTTGAGGGGGATGCGGAAAGGATGTGTCCCCGGAAGCCGGCGTCGGCAGCAATGAAATTCTCAGCCCTGCTGCCGCCGAGCATTTCATGCCCCGACTTTGCGGGCCCGCTTGGGCATCCTTGGCGCCAGAATAGTTCTCCGGCCGCGATGGCCCTTGCCCGGGATCTCTCCGCGATGAAGCGTTTCCTCCTTGCCGGCCTTCTGGCCGCCGGCGTCCTTTCCGGTCCGGCGCTTGCCGCGGATGCGCCGTCCTCCATCCTCAACGTCTCCTACGACATCTCGCGCGAGCTTTATGCCGACGTGAATGCGGCCTTCGCGAAGAAGCAGGAAGCGGCGGGCGAAAAGCCGGTCGAGGTGAAGCAGTCCCATGGCGGCTCCTCCCGTCAGGCCCGCGCCATCCTGGAAGGTCTGGAGGCCGATGTCGTCACCTTCAACCAGGTGACCGACGTCGACGTGCTGGCGAAAAACGAGCTGGTGGCCAAGGACTGGCAGCAGAAGTTCCCCAACAGCGCCGCGCCCTATTATTCCTTCCCGTCCTTCCTGGTGCGGGCCGGCAACCCCAAGGGCATCAAGGACTGGGGCGATCTGGCTCGCGACGATGTCGCCGTGATCTTCCCGAACCCGAAGACCTCCGGCAACGCCCGCTACACCTATCTGGGTGCCAAGGCGTGGGCCGAGAAGGAGTACAAGGGCGACGCGGCCAAGGTCACCGACTATCTGACCAGGCTGTTCGGCAATGTCCCGGTGTTCGACACCGGCGGCCGCGCTGCCACCACCACCTTCGTGGAGCGCGAGACCGGCGACGTGCTGATCACCTTCGAGGCCGAGACCACCGCCATCCGCAAGCAGTATGGCACCGACAAGTTCGAGGCCGTCACGCCGTCGATCTCGGTGCTCGGTGAGTTCCCGGTCGCGGTTGTCGACAAGGTTGTGGACAAGCGCGGCTCGCGCAAGGTGGCGACCGACTATCTGACGTTCCTCTACTCTCCGGAAGGTCAGGAGATCCTTGCGCAGCACGGCAATCGCGTGCATGACGCGGCGGTGATCGAGAAGCACAAGGCGGAATTTCCGCCGGTGGAGCTGGTGACCGTGGAGGCGGCCTTCGGCGGCTGGGACAAGGTCGGCAAGACCGAATTCCAGAGCGGCGGCCCCCTCGACAAGCTGCTGGCCGGGCGCTGAGCCCCGTTCCGCGCCGGCCCTCCCGCCGGAGCGGCCCCCTTTCCGGAGCTGTCAGCGGGCGTCGCGGATCGCGGCGCCCGTCGGCGCGTTCCGATGCCGGAGGTTTCTGACGGATCCTCCCGCAGTCCGATGCGGATTTTCCATGCGCCCGGAGCAGTCTTCCGCTCCCGGGGGCAAATGGGGAGATCCGCGGTTCTTCGGGAGCGCGGTGCGGTCGGCACCTCCGCGCGCCTGGTCTGATGCCGGAGGCCGGTGATGAAACGTCGTGTGCTGCCGGGCTTCGGCCTCACCCTCGGGCTCACGCTCTTCTATCTCGGCATCATCATCCTTTTGCCGCTGGGGGCGCTTCTGGCCAAGGCGGCGGCCATGCCGGTGGACGAGTTCCTGGCAGTTGCCTTCGGGCCCCGGGCGCTGGCCGCCTATCGGGTCACGATCCTGTCGGCGCTGGGGGCGACCGTGTTCAATGCGGTGTTCGGGCTGGCGCTCGCCTGGGCGCTGGTGCGCTACGAATTCCCCGGCCGGCGGCTGCTCGATTCGCTGGTCGATGTGCCCTTTGCGCTGCCGACGGCAGTGGCCGGCATCGCGCTGACGGCGCTGTTTGCGAAAAATGGCTGGTTCGGCGCCCCCCTGCAGGCGATCGGGGTGACGGTGGTCTACACGCCCCTCGGCATCCTCATCGCCATGGCCTTCACCAGCCTGCCCTTCGTGGTCCGCACCGTGCAGCCGGTGCTGCAGGATCTCGACCGGGAGGTGGAGGAGGCCGCGGCGACGCTCGGCGCCGGCGATGGCGTCGCCTTCCGCCGGGTGATCCTGCCGACCCTGACGCCGGCGCTGCTGGCGGGGCTGTCGCTGGGCTTTGCCCGCTCGCTCGGCGAGTTCGGTGCCGTCATCTTCATTGCCGGCAACCAGCCGATGCGGACGGAAATCATGGCGCTCCTCACCTTCATCAAGCTGGAGGAGTTCGATTATCCGGCCGCCGCCGCGATCGCCTCGATGATGCTGGTGTTCGCCTTCCTCACCCTTCTCCTCACCAATGCCCTGCAGGCCTGGCAGATGCGCCATCATGGCGGCTGACGCCCCCGGGACCGGAGGACTTTCCATGCGTGGCAGACGGATCGGGGATGGCGCGCTCGCCCGGCGGACGATTCTGGGCTTCGTGCTGGTGATGGCGCTCCTCGTGCTGGTGGCGCCGATCGCGGTGATTCTCGTGCACGCCTTCTCGGCCGGCATCCCCACCTTCCTCGGCGAGCTGGCCCGGCCCGATACCGTGAAGGCCATGCAGCTGACGGTGGTCGTCGCCCTCATCGTCGTGCCGGTGAACACCGTGTTCGGGCTGGTGGCGGCGTGGGCGCTGGGCAAGTTCCGCTTTCCCGGCCGGCGCATCCTCATCGCGCTGATGGAGGTTCCGTTCTCGGTGTCTCCGGTCGTCGCCGGTGTCGCCTATCTCTTCGTCTATGGCGCCCGTGGTCTCTTCGGCGAATTCCTCGGCGATCACGACATCAAGATCATGTTCGCCCTGCCGGGCATCGTGCTGGCCAGCCTGTTCGTCACCGCGCCGCTGGTCGCCCGCGAGGTGCTGGCGCTGATGGAATCTCAGGGCAATGACACCGAGGAAGCCGCCCTGTCCCTCGGCGCCTCGGGCCTCACCACGTTCCTCCGGGTGACGCTGCCCAATATCCGCTGGGCACTGATCTTCGGCGTGGTGCTCTGCAACGCCCGGGTGATGGGCGAATTCGGCGCGGTGTCGGTCGTCTCGGGCAATATCCGCGGCGAAACCAACACGCTGCCCTTGCAGATCGAGCTGCTCTACCACGACTATAATGCCGTCGGCGCCTTTGCGGCGGCTTCGGTGCTGACGGGCCTCGCCCTCGTCACCCTCGTGGTGAAATATCTCATTGACCGGGCGGGCAAGGCGGACGGCGTCGAACTGGCGGCCCGCGCCGGCCACTGATGCCAGGCGCATGAAGTGCTGACCGCACCATGTGCCTGAAGGACAGCGAATTTCTCATATGCGCCAATGGCATGAGAAATCCGCATCGGAATACCAAAGAGTCCTTTTCAAGGATCCCTGGTTTGAGGAGCCGGCTTCAAGAGCCGGCGCGCCTTCATTCCTGCGGATGGCAAAAGGGCCGGCTTCCGACATCGCGGCGGAGGATCATTCGCGCTAGCTTCGTTCTCCGGATCAGACCGACGCGCGGAACGCAAGTTCCCGGCGCGGGAATCCACATCGGATGGGGAGTGGGGACGTGATGTCATTTGCAGCCGGGGCCGGCACGGCCGGTCAGATCATGCGGGCCCTCGGGCACGCGCTTCAGGCCGGTGGCCGTGCCGTTGCGGGTCTGGCCGCGCTGGTGCTCCTGGCCGGCCTGGTGACGGTGGCGGCCCCCCGTCCGGCCGAAGCGGTGGTCTACTGCAAGACCGTCGGCGTGCCGAAGGGCTGCGTGGTGCGTCCGGTGGCCCCTGCCGCCCGCGCGGTGATCTACTGCACCCGGCCGGGCTATCCGGTCGGCTGCGTGGGGGCTCCCGCTGCCCGTGCGGTGATCTACTGCACCCGTCCCGGCTATCCGGTCGGCTGCGTTGCCGGCGGGCCGGTCGCCGCTCCCGCCGCCCGTGCCGCCGTCCGCTGCACCCGGCCGGGCTATCCCGTCGGCTGCGTCGGTGGCGTGGGCGCCCCGGGGCCCGGCGTCGCTCCCGCCAATCTCGGCGGCCCCGTCAACCGCATCGGCGTGCGCTGATCGTTCGCGGTCCGCGCCCCCTCCTGCCGGAGACCGGATGATGAAGATCCGCCTGACGATCGCGGCCATTCTGGCGCTTGTCGCCGGCCCTGCGCTTGCCGACAGGGCCGCCGCCGACAAGTGCGCGGCCGGCCTCGCCCCGGATGCGAAGGCGGTCTACGCCTCTGCCGCGCCGGAATTTGCCGGCGCCCCGGACCCCCGGGCGCTGCTGAAATCGAAGACTCAGGCCCTGGTCAAGGCAGGCACGGTGTCGATGGGCAGTGCCCGCTCGGCCGCAACTGCTGCCGCAGGCTGCCTCAAGATGCTGAAATGAGCCCGGCGGACCGGCGCCCGCGGCATCATCCGCCGGTGTCGGTCCGGCAGGTTCCGGGGGGCGGGCGCGCGGGCGCGAGCGGGCGGGTGTGACCGGCGGACGCTAAATCGTCAGCCGGGGGGTTGAACACCCCAAGCCGATTTGCTACACGCCCCTCGCACCCCCGGGAAACCGGCGGTCGCTCCGGTGCCCATGCGGTGGTGGCGGAACTGGTAGACGCGCAGCGTTGAGGTCGCTGTGGGGCAACCCGTGGAAGTTCGAGTCTTCTTCACCGCACCACCGTCTTCCTGAAGGATCGGACTGCCATCTGATCCTCCCCCCGGTCCGGGGACCCGGACATGAAGACAGGCTCCGCTCACATGCGGGGCCGTTTTTGTTTTTCCCCGACCGACGACCTTTGTTTTTCCTCCCGACGACAAGTGAGACGCGCCATGGCCGCTGTCGAAACCCGGACCGTTCAGCCTGACGAGGCGGGGATGCGGCTGGATCGCTGGTTCAAGACCCATTTTCCGGGTCTGGGCTTTGGCGATCTGCAGAAGCTCGTCCGCACCGGACAGGTCCGCGTCGATGGCGGCCGGGTGAAGACCTCGACCCGGGTCGAGCCCGGGCAGGTCGTCCGCGTGCCGCCGCTCGCCGTTCATGTCGCCGAGAATCCGCCGGATCCGGCGCTGCCGCGGGTGAAGTCCGAGAGCCGCGAGGCCGAGGACCGCGCCTTCCTCGATTCGATCACGATCTACAAGGACGCCCAGGTGATGGTGCTGAACAAGCCCCATGGCCTCGCCGTCCAGGGCGGATCCGGCCTCACCCGCCATGTCGACGGGCTTCTGGAATGCTACCGCGATTCCAAGGGCCAGAAGCCGCGCCTCGTCCACCGCATCGACCGCGACACCTCGGGCATCCTCGTGGTCGCCCGTACCCGGCTGGCGGCATCGAAGCTCGCCGAATCCTTCCGCGCCCGTCAGACCAAGAAGGTCTACTGGGCGCTGGTGGCCGGCGTGCCGAAGCCGCGCCAGGGCCGCGTCTCCACCTTCCTCGCCCGCGGCGAGGGCGATGGCCCCGAGGGCGAGCGGATGCGCATCGCCCGCCATGGTGACGAGGATGCCTCCCACGCCCTGACCTTCTATGCCGTCATCGATCAGGCCGGGCAGAAGCTGTCCTGGCTGTCCATGCGGCCGGTGACGGGGCGCACCCATCAGCTCCGCGCCCACGCCGCCCATATCGGCCACCCGATCGTCGGCGACCCGAAATATTTCGACATTTTGAACTGGGAGCTGCCCGGCGGCATCCAGAACAAACTCCATCTTCACGCCCGTCGCATCATCATCCCCCATCCGGCGGGCGGAACCCTCGATGTCTCCGCGCCGCTGCCGCCGCACATGCAGCAGTCGTGGAACCTTCTGGGCTTCGATGCCTCGGTCTACGACCCGATCGAGGAGTCGCCCGACGAATGACCGATCCGGCCCCGCACCGCGCCTCGTGGCGTGATTCGCTGGGCGTCTATCTCCAGCGGCGGGTGCTGGTGATGGCGCTTCTGGGCTTCTCCTCGGGGCTGCCGCTGCAACTGACAGCGGCCACCCTGCAGGCATGGCTCACCGAATCCGGGGTCTCGGTCCAGTCGATCGGCCTCTTCGGTCTGGTCGGCATTGCCTATGGCTGGAAGTTCGTGTGGTCGCCGGCCGTCGATGGCATCGCCATCCCCGGGCTGTCGCGGCTCATGGGCCACCGGCGGGCGTGGATGGTGCTGGTGCAGCTGCTGCTCGCCGGCGCCATCATGTCCCTCGGCCTGTTCGACCCCGTGGCGGCGCCATGGACGGTGGCGGCGGTTGCCGTGGTGGTCGCCTTCCTGTCGGCGACCCAGGACATCGTCGTCGACGCCTTCCGCGTCGAGTCCCTGCCGGAGGACGAGCAGGCGGCGGCCTCCGCCCTGTTCATCGCCGCCTATCGCACGGCGATGCTGGTGTCGTTCACCGGCACCGTCAGCCTCGTGGCCGCCGTGCAGTCCTCCGGCGTGGCGATGAACGAGGCCTGGCATATCGGCTATCTGTTCTCCGGCGGCCTCGTCGCCATCGGCCTCCTCGGCGCCCTGCTGGCGCGGGAGGACTGGGCCGTGCACCGCGCCCGCCTTGCCGAGCCGCTCGGGCCGCGCCTCAGGGCCGCCGTCGTCGATCCCTTCCGGGATTTCGTGCAGAAGGACGCCTGGTTCCTCATTCTGGTGTTCGTCGTCACCTTCAAGCTCGGCGACGCCTTCACCTCGGAACTCAGGACGAACTTCTATCTCACCATGGGCTTCGAGAAGGCAGCCTACAGCCAGATTCTCTGGCCGTTCGGCTTCTTCGGCACGCTGGTCGGCGGCTTTGCCGGCGGCGCGCTCGCCGCCCGCCTCGGCCTGTGGAAGGCGCTGTGGCTCGCCGGCATCGCCCAGATGGTGACCAATCTCGTCTTCCTGTGGCCGACGCTGGTGCTGCCGGGGATCACGGACGAGATCGGCGTCCTGACCGGCGGCCGGCCCCAGCTCACCCTCGATGCGCTGGCCTCGGGCGGCTGGGCCGGCTTCCACGCGACGGCGACGCTGGCCGGCGCGATCGCGGTCGAGAACTTCGCCTCGGGCCTCGGCGGCATCATCTTCATCGCCTATCTGTCGAAGCTGTGCGGCAACCGCGCCTTCACCGCCACCCAGTATGCGCTGCTGTCGTCGCTGGCCGGCCAGGCCCGGGTGATGCTGTCGGCGCCGGCGGGCTTCGTGGTGGCGGCCTGGGGCTGGGCGACCTTCTATGTCATCGGCACCGTGCTGGCCCTGCCGGGCCTGGCGCTGCTCTGGTATCTCTGGCGCCGGGACGAACGGCAGGCCGCGGGCGCCTGAGCGCGCCATCAGGCCTTGCGGCATCCTCGGGGCTGAGGAGAAGCCGGCCACCCTTCGGGGGCGCGATGCCGTCGGCATTCCGCGTGTCGGGGCGATGTCATGAAAAAGGGCCGGTCCGGGATGATCCGGGCCGGCCCTTTTTCATGGGATCCGACGGCAGGGGAGGGGGAGGCTGCCGCCGGAAAGAGGAGAGCGCCCCCGGAGGGGCGCTCCCGAAGATGTCACTGGTCCTGGGCCGGCGCGTCGGGCTGGGCGGGGGCGCCCGGGCCACCCGGGCCCATGCCGCCGCCACAGGGACCGCGGCCCATGCCCTGGCCCGCTCCGGGGCCCTGTCCGGCGCCCGGGCCCTGACCCATGCACGGGCCGTTGCCCTTGCCGGGACCGCCCATGGCGCGGCCCATGCCCTGTCCGGGCCCCATGCCCTGTCCCATCCCCATGCCCGGGCCGCGGCCGGGACCGCGATCGGAGGTGATGGTATCGAGCAGCGGTTTCACCGCCTCGGCGCAGGACTGGGTGCTGTCCTCGTCGGCACACTTGATGATGATGCGGCCGCGGCCGGGACCATCGAACACGAACACGGCCCCCTTGGTATCGGGCAGGGTGAAGTCAGCCGGCGGCTGCATCATCCCGCCATGAGGGCGCACCATGCCCATGCCCGGGCCCATTGCGGGCCCCGGACGGCCGCCCATTCCCATGCCCGGGCCACCGGGACGACCGGGGCGCATCGGACGCAGGACGGGGGCGGCCTCGTCGGCGGGGGCGCCGGCATCGGGCGCGGCCTCGACCGCCGGGGCCTCCGGCTCGTCGACGGGCGGCGGGGTCTGTGCAATGGCGACGCCACCAAGGGCGAGAACGGCCACGGCGCTGAAAAGGGCAAGACGGTTCATCGAGGGGGCCTCCTGGAAACCGGCCCGGGAGGTCCGGGCCGCGGGGCGGTCATGTGTCGGTTGGCACGCGACCTTTCCTGTCGGGGGGAAAGCCGTGTGCCGCTCTGTCAGGCGCTCGACAGCCCTGAAACGGCCGCCCCCCGGATCCCCTACGCGGGGATCGACACGATCATGACGTGCGACCGATGGTGCGGCATCGCGACCGGTGCCGGACCGCGGTTGGAGGCGCGGGCGCCATTGGTTCCGCTGCGTTCTGCGGCTAGCTTCCGGGTGGGAATCACCGGAGCGGCCCTTGACCGGAGCGCGGCATTTGCCCTTGCGAACCGGACCGGCCACTCCGCCTGTCGCGAGGAGGAGATCGTCCCGTGTCCGCATCGACGACGGCCGTTCTGGCCCGACTGAAGGCCCATGCCGAAACCCTCGCCGGCACACCGATCGCCGATCTGTTCGCGGCGGATCCCGGCCGGTTCGCGCGCTTTTCGGTCCAGCTCGGCGACATGCTGGTGGATCCCTCGCGCTCCCTGACCACGGCTCACACCTGGGACCTGCTCGCCGAACTCGCCGAGGCCGCCGATCTCGCCGGCTGGCGGGAGAAGATGTTCTCCGGCGCGCCGATCAACGCCACCGAGGGCCGGGCGGTGCTCCACACGGCGCTGCGCAACTTCTCCGGCCGGCCGGTAGTGGTCGACGGACAGAATGTGATGCCGGATGTCTTCGCCGTGCTCGACGCCATGGAGGCGTTCGTCGATGGCGTGCGCGGCGGCAGCATCTGTGCCGCCGACGGCGGGCCCTTCACCGATGTGGTGAACATCGGCATCGGCGGCTCGGATCTCGGCCCGGCCATGGCGACCATCGCCCTCTCGCCCTATCGCGGCGGCGGCCCGCGGGTGCACTATGTCTCCAATGTCGACGGCGCCCACATCGCCGACACGCTTGCCGATCTCGATCCGGCGCGGACCCTGATTCTCGTCGCCTCCAAGACCTTCACCACCCTGGAGACGATGACCAACGCCCGCACCGCCCGGGACTGGATCGTCGCGGCGCTGGGAGAATCGGCGGTGACGCCCCAGTTCGCCGCCATTTCCACGGCGCTGGAGCGCTGCGCCGCCTTCGGCATCG
>JBBSSF010000043.1:0-13005 GCA_038242345.1 Hyphomicrobiales bacterium | reverse complement strand
ATCGAGCGCTTCTTCAACCGCATCAAGCAGATGAGGGGCATCGCCACGCGCTATGACCGACTGCCGGAGAACTACCTCGCTGCACTCAAGCTCACGGCTGTCCGCATTTGGATAAGGGACTTATGAGTCCGCTGCCTAGGCGAGCAGGTACATGGCCAGGAACCAGGTGCGCAGCGGCAGCTTTGAGGCCTGGAACACGGTACCGGTGCGCACAGAGATCTGGCGCTGGCAGGCGGAGCACTGGAACAATCGGCGCTGCGCTCAGGAACTGTGTTCGCGCCCGCCGCAGCGCGGGCAGACAAAGCCTTCGGGCCAGCGCCACGCGACGAGCGCCGCTTGGCATTGCTCCTCCGTCCCGTAGCGCTCCAGGCAGGCCGAATGGCTCAGCCCCTTCTGCAATTGGACCGCGTTGCGCGCCATTCCCAATCGCCCATCCAAGCCAGGCGTCAACCGGTCGAGATAGGGGGACTCCCATCCTCAAACGGAAGTAGCTGGGTAATCAGGAGGATCCTTGGTATGACACCGGAGATACCCGGAACGGATCCGCTACTCTTCAGGGGTGCGGATGCGGTCGGCATTTTGTATCCCCGGGATCAGGCCACCGGGAAATCCGCGGGGCCCTCCGGGAATAGGACGAGGCCCGGCCTCTCGGAGCGCCGGCATCCCCGCCAGAAAAATTCTGCGGCCGGAGTCGTCACCGGCGCACCGGACCGGGTCGGCCACGCACCCGCAATGCCCGCCGCCTACCTCCTATCCTCATGATAAAAAATCGAGATCCAGACTTCCCCCGACCTGGACGGCCCCCGTCCGGCGCCGGTCACCGATGGCATTTCCCCCGCAAGCGCCCTCAAAAAAGGGTTGCGGACAAAAACTTAGAAAACTAAATAATAAGCAGGAAACGCATAAGGATGACAATGTCCGATCCCATCACCCCCCCGACACTGCTGCTGCGCGTGACAGAGCGACACGAGATCGCCGAGGACATCGTCGCATTCGAGCTGCGACACCCCGACGGCGCCGACCTGCCGGCATTTTCCGCTGGCGCGCACATCACCGTGACCACCCCCGGCGGCCACAAGCGCAGCTATTCCCTGTGCAATGCGCCAGGCGAGCGCACCCGCTACGTCATCGCAGTGAAGCGGGAGCCCACCGGACGCGGCGGCTCCCTCAGCATGACCACCGCCGTCTCACCCGGCGACGACATCGCCGTGTCGCCCCCCCACAATGCCTTCCCGATGGGACGCGGAACCCCGAAATCCTACATCTTCATCGCCGGCGGCATCGGGATCACGCCCGTCCGATCCATGATCCTTAGTCTTCTAAGCGAAGGCAAGGCCAACTTCCGCCTGTTCTATTTCGCCCGCCAGCTGGAGATGATGGCGTTCCGGGAGGAATTTCTCGACCCCGCCTTTCCCGGCCAGGTGGTGCTGCACAATGATGGCGGCGATCCTGCGAAGGCCTATGATCTCTGGCCAGTGCTGGAGGAGCCCCGCGGGGCCCACCTCTATTGCTGCGGCCCGCGCGGCCTGATGGCGGCGGTGCGCGACATGACCGGCCACTGGCCCGACGGCGCCGTGCATTTCGAGGATTTCGCCGGCGTCGCGGCAGTCAAGGCCGACGACACGGCGTTCGAGGTCCGCCTTGCCCGCAGCGGGCGCACCCTCACCGTGCCACCCGACAGCTCCGTTCTGGAAACCCTGACGCGGGCCGGCATTGCCTGTCCGAGTTCCTGCGAGAGCGGCACCTGTGGCACCTGCCGCACGCGCTACCTCGCCGGCGAACCGGACCACCGCGATCTCGTCCTGTCGCCGGGCGAGCGCACCCGGGAGATCATCATCTGCGTCTCCCGCGCCCGGTCCCCGCTCCTCATTCTCGACCTGTGATCCCGCCATGACCAAGCCCCTGAGACTGGGCGTGATCGGCCTCGGCCGCGCCTTCACGCTGATGCTGCCCACCTTCGTCGGCCATCCGCTGGTGCGCCTCGTGGCGGCCAGCGACCCGCGCGCCGACGCCCGCGCCCGCTTCGCCGAGGAATTCGCCGCCCGTGCCCATGACAGCGCCGAGGCGGTGTGCGCCGACCCGGACGTGGAGGCGGTCTATGTCGCCTCCCCGCACCAGTTCCACGTCGCGCACGTGGCGCTGGCTGCGCGCCACTGCAAGCACGTGCTGGTCGAGAAGCCGATGGCCCTCACCATCGCCGACTGCCAGACCATGATCGCGGCGGCCCGGGCGGCCGGGATCCACCTTCTGGTCGGCCACAGCCACAGCTTCGATCTGCCCTACCTGCACACCCGCGCCCTGATCGCGGGCGGCAGCTTCGGGCGGGTGCGCATGATCCAGGCGTGCAACTTCACCGACTTCCTCTACCGCCCGCGTCGCCCGGAGGAACTCGACACCCGGGCCGGCGGCGGCGTGGTGTTCAGCCAGGGGGCCCATCAGGTGGATGTGGTGCGCCTGCTGGCCGGCAGCCCGGCCCTGCGGGTGCGGGCGCACACCGGACGCTGGGATCCGGCCCGGCCGACCGAGGGCGCGTTCAGCGCCCTGATCGACTTCGCCGACGGCAGCTTCGCGTCCCTCACCTACAGCGGCTACGGCCATTTCGACACCGACGAGTTCACCGGCTGGATCGGCGAGCTCGGCCAGGCGCGCGACCCCGCGCGCTATGGCACCGCGCGCGCCGCCCTGAAATCGGCCGGCACGCCCGAGGAGGAAACCGCCCTCAAGAACCGGCGCGCCTACGGCCCGGCGGGGGCCGACGCCTTCCGCGGCGCGGACGCCACGGCCCACAATCATTTCGGCCTGGTGCTGGCCTGCTGCGAGCACGCCGACCTGCGCCCCATCCCCGAGGGCGTCATGATCTATGGCGATGCCGAGCGCCGCCTTGATCCGCTTCCGCCCCCGGCCGTGCCGCGGGCGGAAGTGGTGGACGAGCTCCATGCCGCGGTGCGCGACGACCGTCCGCCGCTGCATTCCGGAGCATGGGGGCTTGCCACGCTGGAAATCTGCCGCGCAATTCTGGACTCGGCACGGGACGGCCGCGAAATCGCGCTCCGGCATCAGGTCTGATCCCGGAGCGCACGCCCCCCTGTCCGCCGGCACTCCGGACACCGTCTTCCGCCGCCCCCGGGCGGACGGGAAGCCGGCCGGATCCGTCCGGAGGGCGCCGCACCGGCCGGGCCGGGGAAGGCAGCGCGCCGTTCCCGGCGGCACAGCCAAGCACGGCCCCGCCGGCCCCCGGCGCGGCCGATCCACAACCGACGAAGGGCGCCTTGCGACCATGGAAAAGACCGGCGACGAACTCCTTGCGATCTATGGCACCCCGGCGGAATCGCAGACCGAGACCATCCCGCTGGACCTCAGCGTCGGCTATCAGATCCGCCAGACCCACCGGGTGCTGCAGCGCTATCTGCAGACCAAGATCGAGCCCCACGGGGTCACCCTGGGCATGTGGTATTTCCTGCGCGTGCTGTGGCAGCAGGACGGCGTCACCCAGCGGGAACTGTCGCACCGGATCGGCACGATGGAGCCCACCACGATGACCGCCATCGCCTCGATGGAACGCATCGGCCTCGTCACCCGCGTGCGCGACAGCGCCGACCGGCGCCGGCAGCTCGTGTTCCTCACCCCCAAGGGGCGGACACTGAAGAAGGATCTGCTGCCGCTGGCCGCCAGCGTGATCCAGCAGGCGACCCACGGCCTGACCACGCGCGAGCTCGCCCTCCTGCTCGACCTCCTGAAAGTGGTCCAGACCAACCTGGCCCTCCAGCTCGCCGGGACCGGAGAGCCCGCCGAGGAGATCGACTGAGCCCGCGGACCGGCGGCAAAATTGATATGCTTTCTTAGTAATTTTTCTCGTCCGGATGGGACTGGACGCAACCGGGCACCCCGATCGACCACTCCGCGCAAACCTGCCCGGACATCAGAAGAATAAAAATAAATCAATTTCTTGAGCAGTTCGCACGCGCTCGGGGAGCAGATCCCCGCACTGTCTGCAGACCAACTCCGTCCCGTTCGCACACCCACACCGCCAGGCACCCCGCATGACGCGGCCGCGCCCGGAATTGGCCTATCTGTGCGCAAAACACGGGATTATTGACGAAAAATGATCTCCGCAGCCCTTAAAATGCCTCTAGACAGCGCTCGCCGGGTGTGTATCAATAAAACTAAGGAAACAAAGTGATTGTCTCCGGCCGGTCGGACCGGGGGCATCCAGGGAGAGACAGCATGTTGACCGCACATCAGAACGAGCTTCTGTGCCGGGTGGAGGGGAACGCGCCGATGGGGCAGCTCATGCGGCGCCACTGGATTCCGGCGCTCCTGTCCGAGCAGGTTGCCGAGCCCGATGGCAAGCCGGTGCGTGTCGAGCTGTTCGGCGAGAAGCTGGTGGCCTTCCGCGACAGCGACGGCACGGTCGGGCTGATCGGCGAGTTCTGTCCGCACCGCAAGGCGTCGCTGGTCTATGGCCGCAACGAGGGCTGCGGCCTGCGCTGCCTCTATCATGGCTGGAAGATCGACCGGGATGGCACCGTGGTCGACATGCCGTCCGAGCCGAAGGAGAGCGGCTTTGCCGAGAAGGTGAGGCATGTCGCCTACCCCACCCGCGAGGCCGGCGGCTTCGTGTGGACCTATATGGGACCGGCCGCGTCCATGCCGGACTTCGAGGCGCCGCCCTTCGCGCCGACCGCCGACACCCGGGTCGCCATCGCCAAGATCGAGCTGCCGTGCAACTGGGCGCAGATCATGGAAGGGCAGATCGATTCCGCCCATTCCTCCAGCCTGCATTCCTCCGACATGCGCCCAGCCCGGGTGGAGACCGCCGCCGCCATGGACACCCACTGGCTGCGCCCCTCCACCGACAAGAACCCGCGCATCCAGGTCCAGCTCACCGACTACGGGATGCGCTACGCCGCCATCCGCCGGCCCATCAGCAAGGCCGACTCCCATGATTATGTGCGCATCACCGCCTTCGTCGCCCCGTTCATGGCGCTGATCCCGCCGAACAGCTCCTACAACGTTGCCAGCGTGATCGTCCCGCGCAACGATCGCTCCAGCTATTTCCACTTCATCGCCTGGAGCAACGAGCCGGGCGGCGGCATCGATCAGGATGCCTGGCGCCGGTTCTGCGTGGCCGCCGTCGGCGACGACGTCGACAGCCAGTTCCGTCCGGTGAAGCGCAGCGTTGCCAACGACTACCTTCAGGACCGCGACCTCATGAAGGACGGCAACTTCACCGGCATCGCCGGGATCCCGAACCAGGACATCGCCATGTGGGAGTCCATGGGCCCGATCGCCGACCGGACCCAGGAGCGTCTGGGCGCCAGCGACATCGCCATCGTCCAGTTCCGCCGCATCATGCTGGATGCCGTGACCCGCTTCCAGGAAACCGGAGACGTGATCGGCATGGGCGACGGACACCTGCCGCAGGCGGTGCTGCGCTCCTATCAGGGCATCGTCGACAAGACCACGCCCTGGCGCACCCTCGGTGCCTCCGCCGACGAGATCGTGCGCCTCGAGGGGCTGGAGGAAGACGAGACCGAGCGCCAGATGTCCGGCGCCGCCGTGGCCTGAGCCGCGTCCCGTCTGCAAGGTCAAGGCGGCCGGCACACTCTGGCCGCCAATGATGCCGAAGATTCCCGAACCGGAACTTCCGGCATTCCGCTGCGTTTTTCCCGTCTTTCCGAAGCACGGAAGACACCCGCAGTCCGTCAGGGACACCATGTGTCAGCACATGGCGCCCCTGGCAGCGTCAATGGCAAACAACAACAGCCAGCCATTCTCCTGGGAGGATACCGTGGGCAAGACCCTTCTGCACGTTGCGGCGACGGCCGTGGCGGCGCTGCTTTTCAGTGCGCCGGTGCATGCCGCCGAACCGGTCGACATCGATGTCGTGCTGCCGCTCACCGGCGGGGCCGCCTTCCTCGGCAAGGCCGAGCAGCAGGCGCTCCAGATCTACGAGAAGGTTGTGGCGTCCACCGGAGGCATCCAGGGCCGTCCCCTGCGCTTCGTCTTCCATGACGACCAGTCGAGCCCGCAGATGGCGGTGCAGCTTGCCAACCAGATCCGCTCGTCCGGGGTCCCGGTCGTGCTCGGCTCGGCGGTTTCCTCGCTGTGCAACGCCATGACGCCGCTCATGCGCAACGGGCCGGTGCTCTACTGCTTCTCGCCCTCGATCGATCCGGCAGCCGACAGCTACGTGTTCTCGTCAAGCGTCTCCACCAAGGCCCTGGCGGATGGTCTGCTCGGCTATTTCAGCCGGCGCGGCTGGAACCGGGTGGCCCTCATCACCTCGACCGACGCCACGGGACAGGACGCCTATCGCAACGTCAAGGCGCTTGCCGCCTCCGGCCGGCACAAGGGCGTCGAGATCGTCGCCGAGGCCCAGTTCAACCCGTCCGACGTCAGCGTCGCCGCCCATATCGAGCGGCTGAAGGGGGCCAGCCCCGACGTCGTCATCGCCTGGTCCACCGGCGGGCCGATCGGCACCGTGTTCAAGGCGATCCGCAATGCCGGCCTCACCGTTCCCGTCGCCACCACCGACGGCAACATGACCTATGCGCAGATGGAGCAGTATGCGAGCTTCCTGCCGCGCGAGCTGTACATCCCCTCGCCCGGCTGGGTGAAGACCGACGAGCCGGAAAGCTCGCCCGAGCTCGCCGCCGCCAAGAACGCGTTCTTCGCCGCCTTCGAGGGCACGTCCATCCGGCCCGACGGTCCCTCGACCTTTGCCTGGGATCCGGCGGTGCTGGTGGTGGAAGCCCTGCGCAAGCTCGGCCCGGACACCAAGGCGGCGGACCTGCGCGCCTATCTCGACAGCCTGCAGGGCTTTGCCGGCATCAACGGCATCTACGACTTCAAGGCCGTGCCCAACCGCGGACTGAGCGAGCAGAACGTCGTGGTCACCCGCTGGGATCCCGAGGCGGGGACCTGGCTGGTGGCCGGTGGCGGCACGCCCGCGTCCGAGCCCAAGTGAGCGGAGCCGGAGCCCTCATGATCGAGTTCCTGCAGATCTGTGTCGGCGGACTGGTGGTCGGCAGCATCTATGCCCTCATCGCCCTCGGCTTCTCGCTGATCTACCGGGTCACCGGCGCGATCAGCCTTGCCCAGGGCGGGTTCAGCGTGCTCGGCGCGCTGATCGGCTACACGCTGAGCCAGACCTATGGCTGGCCGCTCATTATCGCCCTCCCGGCGGCCGTCGCGGCAACGGTGGCCATCGGTGTCGGGCTGGGCGCGATCAGCTTCGTGCCCGCGCTCGAACGGCTGTCGAACGCCAACGTGCTGATGCTCACCGTGGGCCTGCTCACCGCCACGGAAGGGCTGTGCCTCGTCCTGTGGGGCAGCCAGCCCTATGCCCTCGCCCCCTTCTCCGGCGAGAGCCCGGTGCAGGTCGGCCCGCTGCTCGTGCCCACCCAGGCCTTCTGGGTGGGGGCGACGACGGTGGCGGTGATCGCCGGGCTGTGGGTGCTGGTCACGCGCACCCGGCTTGGCCGGGCACTGCGTGCCTGCGCCGAAAATCCCATGGCGGCCAGCCTGATGGGCATCGGCGTGACGCGCATGACGCTGCTGTCCTTCGGCCTCGCCACCCTGATTGCCGCGGTCGCCGGCATGGTGGTGGCGCCGACGACCACGCTCCAGTTCGACACCGGGCGACTGCTGACCATCTCCGGCTTCATCGCGGTGGTCATCGGCGGCATCACCTCCTTTCCGGGCGCGGTGGCCGGCGGGCTGCTGCTCGGTCTCACCACCCAGCTGGCGACCGCCTATGTCTCGTCCCTGTTCTCCAACGCCATTGCCCTGCTGATCCTGCTGGCGATCCTCGTCTGGCGTCCGAGCGGCCTGATCCGCGCCCGGGTCAGCGGGCGGGCCGACGTGCGCGAGGGCGGCCGGGTGCATGGCCAGATCGCCCGGCTCCAGCCCAATGTCGCCTGGATCACGGCGGCTATCGCCCTCGCCGTGGCCATCGCGGTGCCGTTCGTCGTCACCGCCAACGGCCTCATGAGCGGCATCACCATCGCCATGATCCTGTTCATCACGCTCATCGGCCTCGACGTGCTGATGGGCTACACGGGACAGGTCAGCCTCGGGCAGGCCGGGTTCATGGCGATCGGCGGCTACACGTCCGGTTATCTGACGATCTACCATGACGTGTCGCCCGTGCTCAGCATCGTCGCCGGGATGCTGCTGTCGCTCGGCTGCGCGCTGGTGCTGTCGCTGGTGACGCTGCGGCTGCGCGGGCTCTATCTCGCCCTTGCCACTCTGGCCTTCGGTCTCCTGGTGGATTCCTTCGCGGTCGGGTTCGTCGACATCACCGGCGGCCCGTCCGGCATGGTGGGCATCCCGTCCTTCTCGCTGGGCGGCTACGAGTTCGCCAGTCCGCGCGCCATGTACTATCTGGTGCTCGGCATCAACGTGGTGCTGCTTGCCGCCTTCTTCGGGGCGATGACCTCCGGCTTCGGACGGGCACTCCGGGCGATCCGCACCGACCAGACCGCGGCCGCCGCGCTCGGCATCAACATCGTGCGCTACAAGCTGGTCGCCTTCGCCATCAGCGCCCTGCTCGCCTCCCTGTCCGGCAGCCTCTACGCCTTCTTCTTCAACTTCCTGTCGCCGGACATGGTGGGCACCAACCGGTCGCTCGAACTGGTGTCCATGCTGGTGATCGGCGGCGAGGGCACGCTGGTGGGACCGCTGTTCGGCAGCGTGCTCATCACCCTGCTGCCCACGGTGTTCCAGCCGCTCGCCCTCTACAAGACGCTGGTGTCCGGCGGACTTCTGGTCGTCTGCTTCCTCTATCTGCCGCAGGGCCTCTATGGAGCCCTGGCGGAACGTCTCGCGCGCCTCTCGCCTGGCCGTCCCGACGCCGCCCGCGGCGGAGACCTGATCCGGAGCACCCCCCGATGAACGCCCCTCCCTTCTCGCCCGAGGCGGTGGGCCTGCCGCCGGTGCTGACGGTGCGCGGCCTGGAGAAGACCTTCGGCGGCCTCAGGGCCACCGGCAATGTCTCCTTCGACGTGGCCGACGGAGCCGTCACGGCCCTCATCGGCCCCAACGGCGCCGGCAAGACCACCGTGTTCAACCTCATCACCAACCTGTTCCCGCCCGATGCCGGCGACGTGATCTTTCTCGGCGAGAACCTGAAAGGGGTATCGCCGACGAAGATCGCCGGACGCGGCCTGATCCGCACCTTCCAGTCGGCCCGGGTGTTCCCGGCCATGACGGTGCTGGAGAACGCGCTGGCCGGACGGCACCGGCTGGTGCGCCACAACGGCCTGCCGCAGATGCTGTGGACCCCGGCCGCGCGGGCGGAGGAGAGGGCCCTGCGCCAGCGGGCGCAAGCCATGCTGGACCTCGTGGGGCTGGCCGGCTTCTCGGGCCGCCATGCGGTGGATCTGCCGATGGGCGCGCAGAAGCTGCTGGAAGTGGTGCGCGCGCTGATGGCCCAGCCGCGCCTGCTGTGCCTCGACGAACCGGCCGCCGGCCTCAACGACACCGAGACCGAGGAGCTGGCGGCACTGCTGCGGGCGATCCGGGCGACCGGCATTCCCGTTCTCGTCGTCGAGCACAACATGTCGCTCGTCATGAATGTTGCCGACCATGTGGTGGTGCTGGAGGCGGGTGCCGTCATCGCCGAGGGACCGCCGGCCCGGGTCCAGACCGACCACCGGGTGATCGAGGCCTATCTGGGACGCGAAGCCGATGCCGCTGCTTGAGCTGAAGTCCGTCACCGTCGGCTATACCGGGGCGCCCATTCTCCAGGGCATCGACCTCACCCTCAATGCGGGCGAGATCGTCACGCTGGTGGGCGCCAACGGGGCCGGCAAATCCACGCTGGTGAAGACCATTTCCGGTCTGCTCCAACCCTATACCGGCGATCTGCTGCTGGAAGGCCAGAAGATCGGCAGCCTGCCGCCGGCCGAGCGGCTGCGGCGGGGCATCGCCCATGTTCCCGAGGGGCGCCACATCTTCGCCGGGCTGACGGTGGCCGAGAACCTCGATCTCGGCGCCTATGGCGATCCGTCGGACAGCGAGGAGCGGGCGCGGCGCATCGCCCATCTGTGCGAGCTGTTCCCCGTGCTCGGCACCCGGCTGGGCGAAGTGGCCGGCACCTTCTCCGGGGGCCAGCAACAGCTGCTCGCCATCGCCCGCGGGCTGATGTCGAAGCCGCGCGTGCTGCTGCTCGACGAGCCGTCGCTGGGGGTGGCCCCGCTTCTGGTGGCGGAAATCTTCCGCCTGATCGTCCGGCTGCGCGACGAGGGGCTGACCATCCTGCTGGCCGAACAGAATGCGCGCCAGGCCCTCGCCATCGCCGACCGGGGCTATGTGGTGGAGAACGGGCTCATCACCCTGGAAGGATCGGCGCGAACCCTCCTCGATTCCCCTGAAATCGCCGGGCGCTATCTCGGTGTCGGCACCGCGGCCGAGGTCTCTCTGGCCGAAAGCGCCCGCATGGCCGAACGGCTGCGCGCCTGCATCTGGTGAGCCCCGCCTTTCTCCCTCGCACGAGACCCTGACCCATGTCGAAGCTGAAACTGTCCGTCGCAATTGGCGACTACGACCGCATGCGCCCGATTTCCGACGGGAGCGTCGCGATCGACGGTGTCGATCCGCAGGTCATGCTGCTGGAACCGGAAGAGATGTTCTTCCGGGCGTTCCGTCATCAGGAGTTCGACATCTGCGAACTCTCGCTGTCGAGCTATTCGGTGAAGACGGCCGATGGCACCTGCCCCTATGTGGCCGTGCCGGTGTTTCCGTCCCGGGCGTTCCGGCACACCTCGATCTTCATCCGCACCGACCGCGGCATCACCCGGCCGCAGGACCTGAAGGGCAAGCGCATCGGCATTCCCGAATACCAGCTCACCGCCAATGTGTGGGCGCGCATGATCCTGCAGGAGGATTATGGCGTCCATCCCCGGGATATCCAGTGGGTGCGCGGTGGCTACGAGACCCCGGGACGGTCGGAGAAGATCCGCATCGACCTGCCGCCGGACGTGGTGATCGAGGCCGCGCCGGACAACGCCACCCTGTCCGGGATGCTCGCCGCCGGCGAACTCGACGGCCTGATCGGCCCGCGCGCGCCCTCCTGCTTCGAGCGGGGTCACCCGCAGGTCGCGTGGCTGTTCGAGGACCCGACGGCGGTCGCCCTCGACTGGTACCAGCGCACCGGCATCTTTCCGATCATGCACGTGCTCGGCGTCCGCCGCACGCTTCTGGACGAACATCCCTTCCTCGCCGGCGCCGTGGTAAAGGCCTTCACCCGCGCCAAGGCCGTAGCGCAGGAAAAGCTCACCGACACCTCGGCCACCAAGGTGACCCTGCCCTTCGTCGAGGAACAGCTGCGCCGCGCCCGCACCCTGATGGGGGCCGACTTCTGGGCCTACGGGCTGGAGCCGAACCGGCCGACGCTGGAGGCGTTCCTGGCCACCCATCACGCGCAGGGCCTGTCGAAGCACCGCCTGCAGCCGGAGGACCTGTTCCACCCGGCCTCCCTGGAAACCCACGTCATCTGACCCCGCCGGGGAGCCCCGCGCCACGCCCGGACTGCGCCCCGAGGAAAGGACCCCGCCCATGCCCATCGTCCGCATCGAGCCCGTGAAGGACGCGGGAACCGGGAAATATTTCCTGGAGATCTACTTCCCCGCCGACGCCGGCCAGCCCTTCGTCACCACCAGGCCGCGCTATCAGTCCGTCACCGCGGCGGAAACGGATGTCATCGCGATCCTGGCCGCAGCCGGCAACAATGCCCGGACGGAGCCGCCGGAGAGCGGAGAGCCCTGACACCCGTCCCGCAGCCGGCGCCGGCGGGACTGCTCCCGCCCGCCGCGCCGGAGATGCGGATCTCCTGCCGGAAGTGAGCTCCCGCGCCCCCGGCAGGGGGGATTGCCCGCGGAATCACCCGCTGCCGCGGCATCGCCAACCGGCCGCGCGCGCCGCAATCATGAAGTCCGGATATAACTTCATGCAGAATTGAACATGCAATTCATGGGACCGGTGTGGCCTAGGCGGTGTGGACGGATTTGAAGAGGATGAAGGAGAAGGCGAAAGCGACGATGGCGGAGAAGCCGCGCTCTGTCTTGTCGCAGCGCAGCGCCACCCGCTTGAAACGCTTAAGCTTTCCGGAGCACTGCCCGATCCGGGCGCGGCCCTTGTAGAGCGCCTTCGGGAAGAAGGCCGGGCGGTCCTTGGCGTTGGCTTTGAACGGGATGGCCGGCGCGATGCCGCGGGCTCGGGCCAGCGCCCGGTTGGCCTTGGCGTCATAGCCCTTGTCGGCGAGCGCGGCGCGCGGCGTGACATCCCCAGATCCAGCAGCAGCTTGAACAGTGGGCTGTCGCCGGCCTCACCGCCGGTCAGGTGGAAGGCGAGCGGATGGCCATCAAAGTCGCACTTGAGGTGGATCTTGGTGGAGAAGCCGCCGCGCGAGCGGCCGAGGGCCTGACCCTGCTGCCCCTTTTGCCCCGGCGGCGGAGACATGGGCGCGCACCAGGGTGGAATCGAACATCTGGACCAGATGGGCCGTGCGGCTGAGCGATGCCAGGGTTTCGAAGAACAGCTCGAACACCCCCGCCTGGCGCAGCCGCCAGAACATCTTCCAGACGCTGTTCCAGCAGCCGAACTCGGCTGGCAGGGCCCGCCAGGAGATGTTGTGCACGGTGAAATAGTGCATGGCCTCGAGGAACTTGCGATCGTCGCGCCCCTTGTCGCCGCGTCGTGAGCGGCAGGCCCGGAACACCTCAAGAGCCACCGCCCAATCTTCGTCCGTCATCCGCGTCAGCATGGTCGACCTCGCCGAAAGCCGACCTGCTATGAAGCACCGAAACAGCCAGAAGGGAGGCCCTCTCCGCTTCCCGCATGGCTAAATCCGTCCACACTGCCTAGGCAGCGGACTCATAAGTCCCTTATCCAAATGCGGACAGCCGTGAGCTTGAGTGCAGCGAGGTAGTTCTCCGGCAGTCGGTCATAGCGCGTGGCGATGCCCCTCATCTGCTTGATGCGGTTGAAGAAGCGCTCGAT
>JBBSSF010000042.1:0-13063 GCA_038242345.1 Hyphomicrobiales bacterium | reverse complement strand
GGCTGGATGGCGCGGTGCACCTGCTGGCCGGCCTCGGCCGCGGCACCGACGTGCGCGGCTTCGTGACGGCTGATGTGGAAGCGGATCTCGGCCTCCGCCTGCCCGGGGTGCGGCTGGTGTCGATCGACTGCCCGGCCGCGCCCGTCATCGAGCGGGAGGCGGCGCGGGTGCCCAATTCCATCCGGCCGGTGGTGCGGCGGATGACAGTGACCTTCGCCCTCCGCCTCGGGCTGGAAGGAGCGGAGGCGCGGCCGGTCGCGGTGCGTCTCGTCTATGTCGCCGACGGGCTGGAGACCGGGCGTCCTGAGCTGCGGCGGAGCTTCGCCCTTGGTGGCCCCGTGGGCGGGGTGTGAGATCCTCGAAGAGGACTCTTTGGTATTCAAATACGGATTTCTCATGTCCTTGGAGCATATGAGAAATTCGCTGTTCTTCAGGCGCACGGTGCGGTCGGCACTTCGTGCGGCTGGTATGAGTTTTCCACCGGGTGGAGCCTGTGGATTGCGGGGAGAGCCGGGAAAAGCCGGTCCGGACGGGCGGTCTCCGCCCCGGGGGGCAGGCCGCTGCCGATCCCCTGTTGCCTGCCCGGCCGGCATGGCCCAGAAAGACAGCCCGGGCGCCGTGCCCGGCGGGACGGGCCGGCTCCGGCCCGGTTGCGGCGGGCGGCCTCATGCCACAGGTCCTCGAAAAGGATCCTTTGGCATTTCGATGCGGATTTCTCGTGCCCTGGAGCACATGAGAAATCCGCTGGTCTTCAGGCGCGTGGGTGCGGTCGGCACTTCGTGTGCCTGGTCTCATGCCCGCGGGGAGACTGCCGATCATGCGGACCTATCTCGATCTTGTGCAGAAGATCCTCGACGACGGCGTCGTCCGCGGCGACCGCACCGGCACGGGCACGATCTCCGTTTTCGGACACCAGATGCGCTTCGATCTGGGGCAGGGCTTTCCGCTGCTGACCACCAAGAAGCTGCATCTGAAGTCGATCATCCACGAACTGATCTGGTTCCTTCAGGGCGATACCAACATCGGCTATCTGAACGCCAACGGTGTCACCATCTGGGACGAGTGGGCGGATGCCAGCGGCGAACTGGGCCCGGTCTATGGCCGGCAGTGGCGCTCCTGGGCGGCGCCCGATGGCCGGGTGATCGACCAGATTTCCGATGTGGTGGCCGGGATCCGGCGCAATCCGGAGTCCCGCCGGCTGATCGTCTCGGCGTGGAACCCGGCGGACGTGGACCAGATGGCGCTGCCGCCCTGCCACTGCCTGTTCCAGTTCTATGTCGCCAATGGCCGGCTCTCCTGCCAGCTCTACCAGCGCTCGGCCGACGTGTTCCTGGGCGTGCCGTTCAACATCGCCTCCTATGCGCTGCTGACCCACATGGTGGCGCAGGTGACGGGGCTGCGGCCCGGCGAGTTCATCCATACGCTGGGCGACGCCCATCTCTATCTGAACCATCTGGAGCAGGCCCGGCTCCAGCTCACCCGCACGCCGCGGCCCCTGCCGCAGCTGCGCCTCAATCCGGACATCACCGATCTCTTCGCCTTCCGCTACGGGGACGTGCAGGTGGTCGACTATGATCCCCATCCGCTCATCCGCGCGCCGATCGCGGTGTGATACCGGGCACGCCAAGTGCCGACCGCACCCACGCGCCTGAAGACCAGCGGATTTCTCATGTGCTCCAAGGACATGAGAAATTCGCAGCGGAACACCTAAAGAGTCCTCTTCGAGGATCTTTGGCATGAGGCGCGCCCCGGCGCATCTGCGAACGATTCTTTCAGGCTTTCGGCCCTAGATGGGGGGATCGGTCCGTCCGGCTGTCTGCCCTCGGGCATGGCCAGCGGACGGGCCACCTTCAGACGGGCCGATCCGATGACCCTTTCCCTGCGCCCGGCGCGTCCGGGCGATGCCGCCCTTGTCGCCGCCCTGGTGCGCGAACTGGCCGACTACGAGCATCTCGCCCACGAAGTGGTGGCGACGCCCGCCGATTTCGACGCGGCCCTGTTCGGTCCCGCGCCGCGGGTGTTCTGCGACATTGCCGAGGTCGATGGCGTGCCCGTCGGGCTGGCGCTGTGGTTCTACACCTTCTCCACCTTCGTCGGCCGGCATGGCATCTGGCTGGAAGACCTGTTCGTGCGGCCGGAAGCCCGCGGCCAGGGCGCCGGCAAGGCGCTCCTCGCCAGTCTCGCCCGGCGCTGCCAGGCGGAAGGGCTCGGCCGGCTGGAATGGTGGGTGCTCGACTGGAATGCCCCGTCGATCGCCTTCTATAAGGCCATGGGCGCCGTCGCGAATGACGAATGGACCCAGTTCCGCGTTGCCGGCGCCGCGCTCGCCCATCTGGCGGACGCTGCCCCATGAGCGGCGCGGTGGATCTGGTCGCGGTGGTGGCCGTCGGCGAGAATGGCGTGATCGGACACGGCGACCTGATCCCGTGGCGGCTCTCCTCGGACATGAAGCGCTTCCGCGCCCTCACCCTGGGCAAGCCGCTCCTCATGGGCCGGCGCACCTTCCGCTCCATCGGCCGGCCGCTGCCGGGGCGCGACACCATCGTCATCACCCGGGATGCGGCCTTTGCCGCCGACGGGGTGGAGGTCGCCCGCGACCTGCCGGAGGCGGTGGCGCTGGCGGCGGCGGCGGCCCGGCGGCGCGGGGTCGGCGAGGCGATCATTGCCGGCGGCGGCGAGATCTACCGGGCCCTGCTGCCGGCGACGCGCCGGGTGCATCTGACCCGGGTGGCGCTCTCGCCGGCGGGCGACGTGCATTTTCCGGTCCTCGATGCGGCGGAGTGGCGGGTGGTGGCGCGCGAGCGCCCGGAGCCCGGCCCGAAGGACGAGGCCGCGTTCGAATTCATCGACTATGAGCGCATCGGCGAGCCGCGTCCGGTTATCGCGGGCGGGGCCGGTTGAATTCGCGGACCGGCGCTCCCATCTCCCCGCTGATCCGTGCGTGTCCGGGGCCTTTCGTTGAAAGGCCCCCGGGGGTCGCCTATAACCCGTGCAGAGGCACGGGTTTGGCGGCAGACGGCAGCTTCGGTGCGCAGGAAGCGGAGAGGCGGCCCGGGTCGGGTGTCGCTTCGGCAGAGGTCTGGCCGGAGCGCCCGCGGGACGCTGGCTGAAAGTGGATCGGTTCTGCCGGTCGGTCTGCCCGGAACGGGCGGTCCGGTGCGGCGGCCGGGTTCCGGACGGGAGTGCGGCGGCCGGGCGGTCTGCCCGCGCCGGTGGGTCAAGGAGACGAGATGCCCTGGAGCAATCAGAACGGCGGGGGCTGGAAGGGCGGCGGCCCCTGGGGATCCGGCAGCGGCGGAGGCGGCGGCGGTGGTCCCTGGGGCGGCGGCGGCGGCCCGCAGCGCGGTGGCAACAACAACACCCCGCCGGATCTTGAGGAACTGCTCCGGCGCAGCCAGGAAAAGCTGCGGCAGGTGCTGCCCGGTGGCGGCGGTGGCCGGGGCGGCGGCGGCGGGTTCGGCGTCAAGACGGTGGTCTTTGCCGGCGCGGCCCTCGTTGCCGTGTGGCTGGCGACGGGCTTCTACCGGGTCGATCCGGGCGAGGTGGGTGTGGAGCTGGTGTTCGGCCGCTTCACCAAGATCACCCAGCCGGGCCTGAACTATAACTGGCCCTATCCGATCGGCAGCGTCGACATGCCCGACGTGCTGCGCATCCGGGAAATCACCATCGGCTCGAATGATTCCGGCTCGGCCCGCTCGCCGGCGAACCGTGCGGTGCCGGAAGAGAGCCTGATGCTGACCGGCGACGAGAATATCGTCGACGTGGACTTCCGGGTGCAGTGGCGCATCAGCAATGCGCGCGACTATCTCTTCAACATCCAGAATCCGGAAGGCACCGTGCGCGCCGTCGCCGAAAGCGCGATGCGCGAGGTGATCGGCCGCAACAACATCCAGGACATCCTGACCGGCGAGCGCCAGCAGATCGAAACCGACGTGCGCGAGCTGATGCAGACCACCCTTGACGGCTACAAGGCCGGCATCGAGGTCACCCAGGTCCAGCTCCAGAAGGTCGATCCGCCGTCCCAGGTCATCGACGCCTTCCGCGACGTGCAGGCGGCCCGGGCCGACCAGGAGCGCGCCCGCAACGAGGCCCAGGCCTACGCCAACACGGTGGTGCCCGAGGCCCGCGGCGAGGCCGCCCGGGTGGTGGAGCAGGCCAATGCCTACCGCCAGCGTGTGGTGGCGGAAGCGCGCGGTCAGGCTGACCGCTTCCTGAAGGTGCTGGAAGAATATCAGAAGGCCCCCGACGTGACGCGCGAACGTCTCTATCTGGAAACCATGGAACGGGTCCTCGGCCAGACCGACAAGGTGGTCATCGACGGCGCCGTGTCGGGCAGCGGCGTGCTGCCCTTCCTGTCGGTCGACAGTGCCGGATCCATGGCCCCCGTCCGCCCGGCCGCGCCCGCGGTTCCGCCGGCGGCGCGCAGCACCAGCCCGGGAGCGCAGTGATGAAGTCCTTCTCTCTCGGCCTTCTGGCCGTCGGCGCGGTGGTGCTGGCGATCCTCGTCTATGCGTCCGCCTTCGTGGTCAATCCGCGCCAGCAGGCGCTGGTTCTCCAGTTCGGCCAGGTGCGTCGCGCCATCACCGAGCCCGGCCTCTATCTGAAGATTCCGGTGATCCAGAATGTCGTGATGCTCGACAGGCGCATCCTGGATCTCGACGTGCCGCCGCAGGAACTGATCGTCGCCGATCAGAAGCGGCTGGTGGTGGACGCCTTCGCGCGCTACCGCATCGCCAATCCGGTGCTGTTCTACCAGACCGTCAACAATGTCTATGAAGGCTCCGGCCGTCTGGCGACCTTCCTGCAGTCGTCCATGCGGGCGATCCTCGCCGAGGCGACCTCCCAGCAGGTGGTCCGCGACGACCGCACCCAGCTGATGCAGCGCATCCGCGACGAGGTGCAGCGCCGTGCCCAGAGCATCGGCGTCGACGTGGTGGACGTGCGCATCCGTCGGGCCGACCTGCCGGAGGCCAACTCCCAGGCCATCTTCCGCCGCATGCAGACCGAGCGTCAGCGCGAGGCCACCGAGATCCGCGCCCAGGGGTCGGAGGATGCCCAGCGCATCACCGCCCAGGCGGACCGCGAGCGGCAGGGCATCGTCGCCGAGGCCAACCGGGAAGCCGAGCAGATCCGCGGCGTGGGCGACGGCGAACGGTCGGGGATCTTTGCCGACGCCTACACCCGGGCGCCGGACTTCTTCTCCTTCTACCGGTCGATGCAGGCCTATGAGGCGGCACTGAAGGGCGGCAACACCAAGCTGGTGATCTCGCCGGATTCGTCCTTCTTCGGCTTCTTCAACGATCCGGCCGGCCCGGCGCCCGCGGCAGCGCCGGCCAAATGAGCGACCTCCTCGTCGCGCTCGGACTGCTGATGGCCATCGAGGGCACGCTCTATGCGCTCGCCCCCGGGGCCCTCAAGGCGATGATGCGGCAGGCGCTTGACCTGCCGGATCAGGTGCTGCGGATCGGCGGCGTGGCGGCGCTGGCTGCCGGTGTCCTCGTCGTCTGGCTCGCCCGGGGCTGAACGGGGGCTGCATTTGGGGCGGGGCGCCTGTCGGCCCGCCCTTGGCGCCGGCCGTCATCCGGGAGTATCACGGAAGCGTGTGCGGGGCTGGCCGGGCCGCGCACAGCGTTTCCGAGTCTCCCCGCGCCCGTCCGGGATCGTCCGTGATGCCATCCAGTCCAATCGATGTCAGCCATATCGTGTCGGTCTACAACCGGCACGATCTCCTCCCTGATACGGTCGCCGGGCTGTTTGCCCAGACCGGGGGCCTCAGGCGCGAGTTCATCTTCGTCGACGACCATTCTCCCGACACGTCGGTCGCGGTTCTCAAGGCGCTGGCCGCCGGGCGCGACGACGTGCGCATCCTGGAGAATGGCGACAATCGCGGCCCGAGCGTGCGCCTCAATCAGGGGGCCCGGGTGGCGCGGGGCACCTTTCTCCATTTTCTCGACCATGACGACATCGTGCCGGCCAATGCCGTGCGGCTGATGCGTGACGCCCTCGTCGCCAACGATGCGGATCTCGCCTACGGCACCTGGGAGAAGACCGGCGTGCCGGCCCGCGATCTCGTCGGCGCGCGGGTGCCCGAGCCGGCGGCGGCCGTGGTCTCCGACGATCCCATGCACACCATCCTCAGGGGCCGGTACCGGCGGATGTGCCTTCTGGTGCGGCGCGAGGTCTATCTGGCGGCGGGCGGAGCCGACGAGGACGTGTTCATTCAGGATGAATCCATGCCGCTGCGGCTGGGCCGCATCGTCCGGCGCATGGTGACGCTGGATGCCGCGGTCAATCTGGTGCCGCGCACCGAGGGCAATCTCTCGGAGAACAAGTCCCAGCTCAACCATGACCGCTTCCTCGCCCATTATGACATGCTGCGCGACTTCCCCGACCTGCCGGCGGACGTGCGCGCCGCGATCGCGCGCAAGGCGCTGTCGGCAGGCTGGAAGGAGATGCGGGCCCGCGATGGCGCGCGGGCGCTGTTCTCGCGGGTGCTGTGGACCTATCTCGCCACCGACATGGTGCGGGCGATGCCGGATCCGCAGCTGATCGAGGACCTGCGGGTCTATTTTGCCGGCCTCCCCAACGTGCGCCGGGCCCGCCCTCTGGCAACCGCCGCCTGAGCGGGCACCTGCGGCCCGACTTCGGCCACACCTCTGTCCGATCGTCGGGGACTTTCGGGCCCGTGCATGCCGCCCCTTCAGGCGGAGCGGACCCCGGTCCGCATGAAGAAAATGCGTTATACCAGGCGCACGAAGTGCTGACCGCACCTTAGCGCCTGAAGATCAGCGGATTTCTCATATGTTCCAATGGCATGAGAAATCTGCACCGGAATACCAAAGGATCCTTTTCAAGGACCTTTGGTATTGGATCAAGAGATTGGAACCGTCTCCGGCGGGTCTTGGCGACCGCAGACGGCTCTCAGGATGGACAAGGGCATGACCACCAGCTTCTCCCGTCTTCCGCGCCGGGCCGGTCTCGGGCTCGCGCTTGCACTCGGGCTCGTGCTGGCGGGGCCGCCGGTTGCCGTGCGGGCGCAGGGGCCGGCCTCGGTCGCCGATGTGGCAGCGCCCCTGCTGGATGCGGTCGTGAACATCTCGACGACCCAGAAGTCCAAGGATGGCAAGGCCTTCGTCCCTCCGAAGCTGCCCGAGGGCTCGCCCTTCGAGGACCTGTTCAAGGACTTTCTCGACCGGCAGCAGCGCGACGCGCCCTCGGATGGCAAGCGGGTGCAGTCGCTGGGCTCGGGCTTCGTGATCGACCCGGCGGGTGTCATCATCACCAACAATCACGTCATCGAGGATGGCGACGACATCACCGTCAATTTCACCGACGGGACGAAACTGAAGGCCGAGCTTGTCGGCCATGATCCGAAGACCGACATCGCCGTGCTGCGGGTGAAGCCGGACAAGCCGCTGAAGGCCGTGGCCTTCGGCGATTCCGGCACGATCCGGGTCGGCGACTGGGTGATGGCCATCGGCAACCCGTTCGGCCTCGGCGGCACGGTCACCGTCGGCATCGTCTCGGCGCGCAACCGGAACATCAATTCCGGCCCCTATGATGATTTCATCCAGACCGACGCCGCCATCAACCGCGGCAATTCCGGCGGGCCGCTGTTCGACATGACCGGCAAGGTGATCGGCATCAACACCGCGATCATCTCGCCCTCGGGCGGCTCCATCGGCATCGGCTTCGCCATCCCTTCCAACGCGGCCAGACGGGTCGTGGAACAGCTCGTCCAGTTCGGCGAGACCCGGCGCGGCTGGATCGGCGTGCGCATCCAGCCGGTGACGCCGGACATTGCCGAGAGCCTCGGCCTCAAGGAAGCCAAGGGCGTGCTGATCGCCGGGGTGACCGAGGGCGGCCCGGCGGCTGCCGCCGGCATCAAGGTGGGCGATGTGGTCACCGCCTTCGACGGGCGTCCGGTTGCCGATCCGCGCGAGCTGGCCAAGATGGTGGCCGATGCCGGCATCAGCGCCTCGGTGCCGGTGACGCTGCGGCGCGACGGCAAGGATGTCGTCGTGACCATCGCCCTCGGCCGGCTGGAGGAGAGCGGCGACGAGGACAAGCCGGCGGAGAAGAAGCCGGCCGCCCCGCCGGTGGCCGAGCTGAAGATCCTCGGCATGTCGCTGGCCGGACTGACACCGGACCTGCGCACCCGCTTTTCGGTGGCCGACGACGTCAAGGGCGTGGTGGTGACCGAAGTCGCCAGCGGCAGTGCCGCCGCCGACAAGCGCGTCCAGCCCGGCGACGTCATCGTGGAGGTGGCCCAGGAGGCCGTGTCCACCCCGGCCGATGTGGAGAAGCGGGTGAAGGAGCTGAAGGAACAGGGCCGCCGCTCCATCCTGCTGCTGCTGGCCAATCCGGCCGGCGAGGTCCGCTTCGTGGCGGTCCGGGCGGACTGATGTCTCCCGGGGCACCCCTACCTGCGCGGGCAGCCGCCGGTCCGGGCGGGTGGCTTCCGGTCCGGATTGCCATCCCGCGTTGCAGGGTGTCGCGGTCCCTGCTCCGGCGACGGCCGTTGTCGGGGCGCGGTTTACATGGCATTGTGCGTGTTGAGAGCTCGCCCCCTCGGGGTGTACGAAGGAACGAGGCATCATCGAGATGACGGAAGCGGTTCGGCTCGTCGTTTGGGACCTGGATGAGACATTCTGGCAGGGCACCCTGACGGAAGGGGGGTATTCTCTCATTCCGGAGAATATCGAGATCGTGAAGACCCTCGCCAGGCGCGGGATCATGAGCTCCATCTGCTCCAAGAACGATCATGACAAGGTGAAGAAGATCCTGGAAGACGCCGGGATCTGGGAATATTTCATTTTCCCGAGCATCAACTGGGATCCCAAGGGCGCCCGGCTGAAGCGGCTGATCGAGGATGTGCAGCTGCGCGCGCCGACCGTGCTGTTCATCGACGACAACCCGATGAACCTGAACGAGGCGACCCACTTCGCGCCCGGAGTGCAGATCTCCGACGAGAAGATCATCCCGAGCCTGCTCGACAATCCGCTGCTGCGCGGCAAGGATGACAGCGGTCTGACCCGCCTGGCGCAGTATCGTCTTCTTCAGGAAAAGAAGAAGGACGAAGTTGTCGCCGGAGACAACGAAGAATTTCTGCGCCTCAGCGGCATCAAGGTGTTCATCAGCGATCCGGCCGACAACATCGACCGGGCGATCGAGCTGGTCAACCGCACCAACCAGCTGAACTTCACCAAGAAGCGGCTGTCCGAGGACATGGACGTCGCGCGCGACGAGCTGTCGGAGCTGCTGGCCCGGCCGGGCATGGAAGCCGGTCTGGTGCACGTTGTCGACAAGTATGGCGACTATGGCGATGTCGGCCTCTATGTCGTCGACACCGGGAAGGATGTGCCCGAGCTGGTGCACTTCTGCTTCTCCTGCCGCACCCTCAACATGGGCATCGAGAACTGGGTCTATCGCCAGCTTGGCTCGCCCCATCTTGAGGTCGTCGGCGAGGTGATCGGCGACGTCATCGGCGATCAGCGCGACATCGACTGGATCACCCTCGGCACCGATCCGGGGGCGGCGGTCGAGGAAGCGGCGGCGCCGGTCGGGCAGCGTCCGTTCCATCGCGTGATCTTCCGCGGCGGCTGCGAGCAGCGCGCCTTCTCGCACTTCTTCACCAACGTCTCCGACGAGGTGATCGGCGAGTTCAACATCCAGCGCTTCGGCATCCCGATCCGTCCGGATCACAGCTGCTTCTTCCGCATGTCGGCGGACGGCGTCGATGCGGAGACGATGGACATCCTGAAGCGCGTCGGCTTCCTGGAAGAGGACGTCCACTCGGCCCTGTTCGAGGAGACCGAGGGGCAGAATCTTGCCATCCTCAGCTTCTGGACCGATGCCCGCTTCGGCGTGCACCGCCACCGCGACACCGGCATGGCCGTGCCGATCTTCGTGCCGTCCACCGAGACGGACGATCCGGACATCCAGCGCATCAAGGCTGTCGCCGACAGCGAATATGAGCGCGACCGGCTGATCCCCGAGGACGAGTTCAAGGCCAACCTGCGGGCGGGTCTTGCGCGGATGCCGGCGAACATGACGGTGGCGATCCTGCTGGCGCGGCCCTTCGTCGAGGTCGGCGACCGCATCCAGGTCCACAACGACGTCATCAACCTCAACCGCTGGGTCGAGGAAGTCGCCGGGGAGTTCGAGGGCATCCATCTCTTCCGCATCGAAGAGTATGTGAAGTCGACCGATGAAGTGGTGTCGAGCACCCATTTCCGCCGGCAGGTCTATCACCGGCTGTTCGAGGACTTCGTCAACACGCTGGTGCCCGGCGCCCAGCCGGCCGAGCTCAGCCAGCGGACGTTGCCGTCCCAGGCCCTGCGCAATGCCAACGCGGAATATCGCGCCCTGGACAAGAAGTCGAAGGACGACGTCCTGCGCTTCCATCAGACCTATCGCAACGAGATCCTGCAGGGCAGCGCCCTGCCGGTGAACTTTGCCCTGGCCCTCATCGGCCTCGGTCTGAAGGACGAGGCGGCGGACTATCTTCTCGCCGGCAGCGATGTCGGTGCCAGCGATGCGCCGGATCTCGTCCGCCGCCGCGTGGCGGGCCTCATCAAGTGCGGCCTGCACGACCGGGCGGAAGAGGTTGCCGGGCGCGTGACGGGGTCGCCCGAGCAGGACACGCTGCGCGAGGAGCTGCTCCAGACCATCCGCTCGGCCCGCGGCGAACCCGCCCCGAGCTATGAGCAGACCCAGTCCGCGGCCTGACCGGCCCGGCGCATCCGCTCCGCTCATACCAAAGACCCTCGAAGAGGACTCTTTGGTATGAGGGTGCAGGTTTTCCATGCCTTCGGGGCATATGGAAAATCTGCGGATCTTCAGGCGCGTGGGGGCGGTCAGCACTTCGTGCGTCTGGTATGAGTCTATGCATTTCTTCACGCGAACCGGCATCCGCTTTGCGTGAAAATGCTCTAGCCGATCCGTGGACGGATCCGCATCGGCAGGCCGTTGCGCGGGCGCAGGGTGATGCGGGCTTCGGGCATCACCTGCCCGGGGGCGACGAGGTCGACATCGAACTGCGGCACCAGCACCGAGAGCACGAGCAGGATTTCCTGCAGGGCGAAGCCCTGGCCGATGCAGATGCGCGGTCCGAGACCGAAGGGCAGGTAGCTGCCGCGCCGGATGCGGGCGCCGCCGAGAAAGCGCTCCGGCCGGAACAGATCGGGCGCCTCCCAGAGCTGGCGGTGCCGGTGGACGACCCAGGGCGAGATCATCACCCGGCCGCCGGCGGGGATCCGCACATCCTCCAGCCAGTCCGCGTCGATGGCCTCGCGGCCGATGAAGGGCACGGTCGGATAGAGCCGCAGGGTCTCGGCGATGACGGCGCGGCAGAAGGGCAGGGCGTCCGGCGCCGGCGGGCCGGCCGTGTCCGCGCTGGCCAGTTCGGCGCGCATCCGGTCGCGGTGCTCGGGGAAGAGGGCGAGCAGGTAGAAGGTCCAGGCGAGGGCATTGCCGGTGGTCTCGTGCCCGGCCACCAGAAAGGTGAGGATGCCGGTGCCGATGGCGTCGAGATCGGGACCGATCCGGCCGCGGCCTTCGGTGGCGGTGGCGATCAGCCGGTCCAGCAGGTCCGGCTCGCCGTGGCGCGGATGGGCGAGCCGAGTCGAGAGCGCCCGCGCCACCAGCCGGCGCAGGACCTGCCGGGCGGAGCGGGCGCGCAGCCGCGCCGGCAGGGAAAAGGCCGGCGGCAGGCGCAACAGCGTCGCCAGATCAAGGCGGCCGAGGGTGTCGAGACAGCGGGCGATGGCCCGCCGGGTCTCGCTCCGGCCGTCGTCCAGGGCGCCGGCAAACAGGGTGCGGGAGGCGATGTCGTAGCTGAGGTCCAGCATCTCGGCGGCGAGATCGCAGGGCCTCGGGCCGGCCGTCTGCCAGCGCTCCGCCATGCCGCGGGCACAGGCGAGAATGCCGTCCGCCCGCGCGGCGACGGCCCGCGGCGTGAAGGCCGGGGCCACCCCGGCCCTGGCGGCGCGCCAGATCGCCCCTTCGGCCGTGATGAGGCCGGGGCCGAGCACCGGATCCAGCACCCGGCTCTGGTCCGGGCTCTTGCGATAGTTGGCGGCGTTGCCGATCAGAACGTGCTCGATCGCCAGCGGATCGCTCACCAGCCGCATGCCGGTGACCCGGCCCGGCGGCAGGATGCGCTCCTCGAAGGCCCGGACCGAAAGCGAGGTCAGCGGATTGTCGAGGAGCGCCCGCACCGCCGCGAGCCACGACAGCGGACGCGCATGGGGCACCGGAGCCGCTGGTCTCGGCGGCTGTCCGCTGTCCCCGGACGGGGGAGACGGGTCGGTCATGGCCTCCTCCCATGGGGGGCGGGGTGCCGTCCGGGGCGGGACGGTCATTCGGGACCGGCCGGCCGGAAGAGCGGACATCCATGCGCCCCCGCCGTCAATAGCGCGACACGGTGCCGGTGCGGCCCGCCGTGCGGCCACCGGGGCCCGTGCGCTGGGTCGTGCGCGTGCAGCTTCCGCTGGCACAATTCGTGCCGCTGGAGCGGCTGGCGGTGGCGCCGGCCGGGCCCGTGCGGGTGCTCTGGCTGGCGCAGCTGCCGCCGGCGCAGCTGGCCGAGCCGGAATAACTGGAGGTCCGGCCGCCGGGGCCGGTCACCGTGCCGTTGCGGGTGAAGGCATGGGCGTCGGCTGCGGCGAGCGACAGGCCGAGGGCAAGGGGCAGGGCGAGGCGGGAGAGACGGGTCATCGGCGCGGATCCTCCGGGACAGGGCTTGGCGACGGGGATCAGCATCGCCCCCGGGCGTCACCGCCGTCGGACAGCGGCCCATCGGTGTGTCGCGCCCTGTCACCGCCAGGTAACGGTTTGTCACCGGGCCGCTTTTGGCTTTGACAGCGGGCCCGGCCGGCCAATAGTCGGAGGCATGGTTCCGCCCCACACCACCATCCTGCTTGTCGAGGACGATCCGGAAATCCGCCGCCTGATCGGCGGAATGCTGGAGCGGGAGGGCTTTGCCGTGCTGGAAAGCGGCGATGCGCCGGCCATGGACGGGGTGCTCGCCCGCACCCGGCCGGATCTGGTGATCCTCGAT
>JBBSSF010000041.1:0-13135 GCA_038242345.1 Hyphomicrobiales bacterium | reverse complement strand
TTGTAGATCACCCCGGCTCGGCAGGTCATCCGGTCAGACATCGGGGCTCCGGTCTCTCGAACGGCACGGACAGGTTTACGCCTCTCCTCTTAGTCCCGCCCCCGGAGGGCGGCAAGGCCCGCCCGGGCGCCCTCTCGCGCTCTTGCGGGCCCGCCCGCCCCCCGCGGCAAATCGCGCGGGGACGACCGCGCTGCTTGCCGAACGAGCGGTCTCCGGTTTTCAACCATGAAACGGCGCCTCCCGCCGGCAGTCCTTCCGGAGACGGCATGTCCCTCGCGAAAGCCCGGCCGATCTGGCACCCGGCGACGCTCCTGCGGCGCCTGGCGCCCGTCGGGGCGCTTCTCTTCCTCGCCCTCGTCATCGCCATCACCGCCCCGGGGCCCAAGGCCCCGGCCGCTCCGGCCCCGGTCACCGTCACCGCACGACCGATCCCGGCCCTCGACCCCGCGACACCCGGGCAGACCCGGTTCGGCGATCTGGTCTTCCTCGGCGGGCTGGTGCTCACCGCCCCGGACCCGTCCTTTGCCGGCATCTCCGGCATGGTGATCTCGCCCGACGGGCGCGACTTTCTCGCCGTCAGCGATTTCGGCGCCTGGATCGGCGGCCGCATCCTCTCCGATCCGGCGGGCCGGCCGACGGGGCTGGAAAATGTGCGCCTCGCCAGCCTGAAAGGGCCGAACGGCAAGGCCTTCCCCACCAAGGTCCTGTCCGATGCCGAGGCGATCGCCCGCCAGACCCGGCCCGACGGACGCACGGACTACATCGTCTCCATTGAGGCCGGCGCCCGGCTGCTGGTCTATCCCGGCCCCGATCCGATGATGGCGCGCCCGGTGATCCGTCCGGTGCCGCCGGCCGTTCCGGACCTGCCGACCAACAACCGCATCGAATCCCTGGCCGTGATCCCGTCGGGCCCGGAGGCCGGCCAGCTTCTCGCCCTGGCCGAGGGCGACGACGACCATCCCGACAGCCTGCCGGGCTGGATCATCGGCGCAAAGAGCACCCGCCCGCTCCGGCTTGCCCGCAGCGAGGGCTATTCGGCGACCGACATCGCCTTCCTGCCCGATGGCGACCTGCTGCTGCTGGAGCGCCGCTTCGGGCTGCTGTCCTGGTTCGGGGCGCGGCTGCGTCGCATCCCGGGCGCCAGCATCCGGCCCGGCGCCGTGCTGGACGGACCGGTGCTGTGGCAGGCGACCACGGCCCAGGAGATCGACAACATGGAAGCCCTCGCCGTGCACACCGACGGCGCGGGCCATGTGATCCTGACGCTGATGTCCGACAACAACGGCATGAACCGGCTGCAGCACACGCTGCTGCTGCGCTTCCGCCTCGCCGGTCCCGGCACCCCGTGACACGGACGCGACGGGCCCGCAGCGCGCGTCCCCCCGCTGGCCGCAGCACCCGCAGTCTCCGGCCAGTGCCCGGAAGGCCCCGATCCGTTCGGGGCGCTCCGGGCCCGAGGCGCGCACCAGGGACACGGATATGCGGACCGCATCCGCGTCCCTGAAGAGCACGCGGATTTCCCGTCAGCCCGGAGGCACGAGAAATCCGCATCCGACGACCGGAGGGGTCCTCTCAGGGACCCCGGGGCTCACTTCAGCGCGGCGTTGATCGTCCCCTGGATCCAGGCTTCCTGCGACACGCCGGCCGCGCTCGCCTTGGCGTCGATGGCGCTCACCACCGCCGGCGGGAAGCCGATGTCGAGGATGATCTCGTCCGCCCCTTCCATCGCATAGACCGTGCGCGTGACGCGGGCGGCAAAGCGCGTGACGGCGGTCGCCTTCTGGGCGTCGGTCATCACGGTGTCGGCAGCGACCAGCGGGCAGTAGGTGGCGATCAGGTCGTTGACGATGACCACCGGGCTGATGCCCGCCGCCTTCAGGCCGGTGACCGCATTGCCGAGGGCCGCGGGCTTGTCGAGGGCATCGCCGGTCGGCAGGGCCGCCTTCACCTGGGCCGCGACAGTGCCCGCGGCAGGCTGCGCCGGACACACGAAGGACCCGCCTGCCAGAGCCGGCTGGACCGCGCCCAGCGCCAGGACGAGGGCGGCTGCCGGCAGGAACCGAGCGTAAGTCATGCGTAACTCCCGATCTCCGGAGGCAACATAAAATCTCGTTCGTCATCACGCAGGGCCGGCAATTCCCCCGGCATTGCCCCCCGCGCCCGCTCCCCGGTCTGCGGCCCTGCCCGGTGGCCGGCCACCCCCGGCGGAGGCGGGTCAAGGGATACCACAGACGTCCCCGCCCCGCATCCGCGGCACCTTCGCTCCCGGAGGCCCGCATGCTCGTGTCGCGCGCACTCCCGGCACATGCCGGCAGCAGGCCGCAGGTGACAGCAACACGAATGAATTATGACCCCTGCCCGCCGTCTCCCGGGTCGCGGAGACGGCAACGCGGCCGCAGACGCCCCGTCCGCCGCGGAAACGCCAGCGATTTGTTGCGCTGCTTCCGCATCATGGCCCCCGGCGGGCACCGACATGCGGACACGGACATGCCATTCCACCTGCGGAATTGCTGTTGTCTCAAAGTCTTCCCGGCAGATCACAGAAATGCGGGATCCCTGTCCCCGGGCCACGCCCTCTTGCAGCGCGGTAAAGGCACGGCCTATGTTTTTTCCAATGGGACGGACCATTCTGGTTCCCGACAAGGCGCGAGGTCTAGACCCTGTGTTCTACCAGCTCTACGAACTGAACCACGCCGTGCTCGGTCCGTGGCGGGCGATCGCCGACGCCACACGGCTCTATTTCAGGAACCCGCTCAATCCCGTTTCACACACGCCTGCCGGGCGCAGCATGGCGGCCGCCCTCGAAGTGTTCGAGCGCAACACCCGGCGGTATGCAAAACCGGATTTCGGCATTTCCTCGGCCAATGTCGGTGGCGTGCGCGTGCCCGTCACCGAGGAATTCGCCTGGTCGCAGCCCTTCTGCAAGCTGATCCATTTCAAGCGCGAGATGTCGGGCGTGGGCGCCCAGGAGCGGCCGGACCCCCGCCTGCTCATCATCGCCCCGATGTCCGGCCACTATGCGACGCTGCTGCGCGGCACGGTGGAGGGTTTCCTCCCGCGCCACGAGGTCTTCATCACCGACTGGCAGGACGCGCGGCTGGTGCCGCTGTCGGCCGGAAAGTTCGATCTGGACGATTATGTCCAGTACATCATGGACATGCTGCACTTCCTCGGGCCCAACACCCATGTGCTCGCGGTGTGCCAGCCGTCGGTGCCGGCCTTTGCCGCCGCCGCCCTGATGGAAGAGGACAACGACCCCTACGCCCCGGCGTCGCTGACCCTCATGGGGGGCCCCATCGACACCCGCTCCTCGCCGACGGCGGTGAACAACCTTGCCCAGAAGAAGGGCATCGACTGGTTCCGCCGCCACGTCATCCACCAGGTTCCCTTCCCCTATCCGGGCTTCATGCGGCTGGTCTATCCGGGCTTTCTCCAGCTCGGCGGCTTCATGAGCATGAATCTTGACCGCCACATCACCGCCCAGCGCGAGTTTTTCGACAACCTCGTGAAGGCGGACGGCGATTCCGCGGCCAAGCACCGGGAATTCTATGACGAATATCTCGCGGTGATGGACCTGACGGCAGAGTTCGACCTGCAGACGGTCGATACCGTGTTCATCAAGCAGTCACTGCCGAAGGGCGAGATGACCTGGCGCGGGCGGCCGGTACGGCCGGAGGCGATCCGCAACACCGCCCTGCTCACCGTGGAAGGCGAGAAGGACGACATCACCGGCCTCGGCCAGACCGAGGCGGCGCAGCATCTGGCGGTGAACCTGCCGGCGGAGAAGCGCTACCATTATGTGCAGCCGGATGTCGGCCACTATGGCGTGTTCAACGGCTCGCGCTTCCGCTCCGAGATCGCCCCGCGGGTGACGGACTTCATCCTCACCCACGACCGGCGGCCGCACAATGTCAGCCGGTCGCGGCCGGCGGCGGCGGCCGTGGTCTCCGCCCCGGTGGTGGTGAGCGCGCCGGTCGCCCTGCCGGAGATCCCGGTGGAGGAAGCCCCTGCCCCGGCACCTGCCCGCACGGTTGCCGCCAGCACCCTCCCGGGCATCGTGCTTGCCCTGCCGGACGGCACGGAAGACGACCTGAAGCGGCTGACCGGCGTCGGCCCGAAGATCGCCGAGAAGCTCAACGCCCTCGGCATCTTCCACTTCCGCCAGCTCGCCGCCCTCTCGCCGGAAGGCGTGCAGGAGCTCGACACCCGGCTCGGCACCCGCGGCCGGGCGATCCGGGACGACTGGGCCGGACAGGCCCGCCGCCTCGCCGCCCACTGATTGCAGGGGCCCGGATGCTGACCGCATCGTGCCCCTGAAGGGCAGCGAAATGCCGGCCCCCCCTTTCAAGGATCTCCGGCAGGACACGCAGCCGGTCCCGTCCGACGAAAAAGCCCCCGGTCGCCCAAGCGGCCGGGGGCTTTTTCGTATGGGCCACAGGAACCGGAAGAGGCTCAGCCGGCGCTGCGGGGCGTTTCCGCCAGCGGACGCTGGGACACCGGACCATCCCCCACCCGGGTGATGCGCAGGAGGGCGATGCGGTTCTTGTCCCGCCGCAGCACCTGGAAGCGCATGCCGTAGAAGGTGAAGGTCTGGCGCTCCTCGGGGATGATGCGGGCGGCATGGATGACGAGGCCGGCAATGGTGGTCGCCACATCGTCAGGCAGGCCGAGATCGAGCGCGCGGTTGAGGTCGCGCACCGGCACGGTGCCCTCCACGACGATCGAGCCGTCGGGCTGGGGCCGCACGCCGGCCACTTCCACATCATGCTCGTCGGCGATCTCGCCGACGATCTCCTCCAGGATGTCCTCCAGCGTCACCAGTCCCATCACCTCGCCATACTCGTCCACGACGAGGGCGAAGTGATTGTGGCGCTTGAGGAAGGCGTTCAGCTGATCGTTGAGGCCGGTGGTATCCGGCACGAACCAGGGCGGCCGCATCACCCGGGTGACGTCGATCTGGTCGATGTCACCGCCGGCCGCCTGCACGGCGCGCAGCAGGTCGCGGGCGTGCAGCACGCCGATGATATTTTCCGGCGCGTCCCGCCACACCGGCAGCCGGGTGTGGGAGCTGGCCAGCACGTCCTCGATGATCTCCGCCGGCGGCTCGGCCGCATTCAGCATCTGCATGGCGGTGCGGTGGATCATGACGTCGGAGACGCAGAGTTCGCCGAGATCGAGCACGCCGCCCAGCCGGTCGCGCTCGCTCTTCACCAGCCCGCCCTCCAGATGCTGGAGATTGACCGCGCCGCGGATCTCGTCCTGGGGGGTGAGACCCGAGCGGGAGGCATCCACCGACACGCCGAAGAGGCGCAGGATGCCGCGCACCATCAGCTCCACCCCCAGCATGACCGGGCCGACGATCCTGACCAGCGGCCGGATCGGACGCGCCACCACCAGCGAGAAGGATTCCGGCGCCGTGATCGCCCAGGTCTTCGGCAGCACCTCCGAGAAGATGACCACGACCGCGGTGAGGATCAGCGTCGCCAGCCCCACCCCCTTCTCGCCGAAGAGCTGGAGGAACAGGCTGGTGGTCAGGACCGAGGCCAGGATGTTGACGACGGTGTTGCCGAGCAGCAGCGTGCCGATCAGCCGCTCGCGCATGGTCAGGAGGTCCGAGACCACCGTCGCGCGCCGGTCGCCCCCCTTTTCGAGCTGGAGCAGCCGCGCGCGGGAGGACGCCGTCAGGGCCGTCTCGCTGCCCGAGAAGAAGAAGGACAGCGAGAGCAGAGCGACGATCGCCGCGCCATTCAGCCAGAGCTCCAGCGTCATCAGCCGCGCGCCTCCTCGATCAGGAAAGCGCGCACGGCAGCCGGATCCACATCCTTCTCGATGAAGGACTCGCCGATGCCATGGGCCAGGATGAAGGTCAGCCGGCCGCGCGACACCTTCTTGTCCTGGGTCATCAGCTCCAGAAGCCCGTCGGCATCCGGCAGCGCGCCGGGCACGTCGGACAGCCGGGTCGGCAGCCCCACGGCCTTCAGATGCGCCTCCACCCGGTCCGCATCCGCCGGATCGGCCAGCCGCAGCATGGCGGAGAAGCGGAAGGCCTGGGCCATGCCGATGGCGACCCCTTCACCATGGACGAGCCGGGCGCTGTCCAGATGGGTCGCCGCCTCCAGGGCGTGGCCGAAGGTGTGGCCGAGATTGAGGAGCGCGCGCTCGCCCTTCTCGGTCTCGTCGGCAATCACCACCCGGGCCTTGGCGCGGCAGGAGGTGGCGATGGCATCGGTCAGCGCCGGTCCGAAGGCGAATACCTCGCCATGATCGCGCTCCAGCCGGGCGAAGAAGTCGATGTCGTCGATGAGGCCATATTTGACCACTTCGGCATAGCCGGCGCGGAACTCGCGCGGCGACAGGGTCTTCAGCACGTCGGTATCGGCCAGCACCAGGCTCGGCTGATGGAAGGCGCCGATGAGGTTCTTGCCCTGGGAGGTGTTGATGCCGGTCTTGCCGCCGACGGAGGAATCCACCTGGGCCAGAAGGCTGGTCGGCACCTGCACGAAACGCATGCCGCGGCGCAGGATCGACGCGGCGAAGCCCGCCAGATCGCCGATCACCCCGCCGCCGAGGGCGATCACCAGGTCTCCGCGCTCGCGCTTCTGATCCAGGAGGTGGCCGCAGACCTTTTCCAGAACCGACCAGCTCTTGGCGCCCTCGCCGGGGGCGACCACGATCGGCTCGGCCGGAATGCCGGCCGCCGCCAGGGACTCCAGGGCGCGCCCGAGGTGGCCGGCGTCCTCAAGATGGGTGTCGCTCAGCACGGTGACGCGCACGCCGGGAAAGCGCGCGGCGATCTCGCTGCCCAGCCGGTTGACGAGGCCGGGGCCGATCAGGATGTCATATTCCCGGCCGGGCAGATCCACGGGCACCATCTGGACGGTGCCGGCGTCGAGGGTGTCGAGGCTCATGCCGGGGCTCCTTCTTCGGGATGGTCCGCGCCGGCCGACCGGAAATGGTCGGTGAGAGCGGCCAGGATCTCGTTCACCACGATGTCATGGGCGACATCGCGGGAGCGGACGGTGAGGTCCGCCAGCGCATAGAAGGGCTCGCGCTCGGCCAGCAGGCGGCGCAGGGTGCCCTCGGGATCGGGGGTGTTGAGGAGCGGCCGGTGGGAGCGGCGCTTCACCCGGTTGAACAGCACCTCCGGCTCGGCCTTCAGCCAGATGGAGACGCCATTGGCCGTCACATTCGCCCGGGTGGCAGCATTGAGGAAGGCGCCGCCGCCGGTGGACAGCACCTGCGGAAAGCCGGCCGTCAGGATGCGCTGGATCACCCGCCGCTCGCCATCGCGGAAGGCGGGCTCGCCATGGGCGGCGAAGATCTCCGGGATCGTCATGGCCGCCGCAGCCTCGATCTCCTGATCGGCATCGAGAAAGGGCAGCCGCAGGCGCTGGGCGAGACGGCGCCCGATGGAGGTCTTGCCGGCGCCCATCATGCCGATCAGCACGATGGCCCGGTTGCCAAGGCCGGCAAGCACGGCCCGTTCGGCCTCGCCGGTCACGGGGACCTCGGCATCCGCCGGCGGCGCGGGAGAGGGCGAGTAGGCGGATGTGGGAAAAGGCATCGGCGGCTCGTGCAGGCACAAGGCCGGGCCTCCCCCCGGCGGGAGGGGAGCCCGGGTCATGAATTCCTCATCCGGCAGCGTCTCCGGTCCGGCGGGAGGACCGCCCCCCGGGAGACAGCGCACCGGTCCGGCCACATCGGACCGGACATCCGCTGACGTTGAGACGGACGGACCTTGTCCTGTCAAGGGCCAAACCGCCGCTGGCCCGGCCGGAACGGTCTGAGCCCGCCCGGCTGGAACGGCCTGAGCAGGATTGCCGGGAGGCTGAGACCTATTCAGTTGTCGCCCGCCCCGGGGCGGCGCCTATCCTCGCCGATCGGCCCCTTCCGGAGATCCGCCATGCCCGTCCCCGTCATCCGCCCGGACAGTCTCCCCCATGCCGGACACAGCCACGGCACCGGCTTTGCCGCCCGCACCGCCGCCATTGCCGCCCCGTTCGGCGCCCGCCATCTGGGCGCGCGCCATGTGGTGCTACCGGCCGGCAAGGCGGGCTGGCCCTTCCACTGCCACCACGCCAATGACGAGCTGTTCGTGATCCTCTCCGGCCACGGCATCCTGCGCCACGGGGCGGAGACCGTGCCCGTTGCTCCCGGAGACGTGATCGTCTGCCCGGCCGGCGGACCCGAGGGCGCCCACCAGCTGCGCGCCGGCGCCGAAGGCCCCCTCGCCTTCCTCGCCATCAGCTCCATGCGTGAACCCGACGTGATGGAATATCCCGACAGCGGCAAGGTGACGGTGTTTGCCGGCGCCGCCCCCGGTGGCCGCGCCGGTGACCGCCGGGTGTCCCTGACCGTGAAGGCCGCCAGCGCCGTCGACTACTGGGAGGGCGAGGAATGAGCCCGTCGCCGATCGTGTTCTGGTTCGACTTCGCCTCGGGCTACGCCCATTTCGCCGCTCGCGAGATCGACGCCCTCGGCGCCCGGGTCGGGCGTCCGGTGCTGTGGCGGCCCTTCCTGCTCGGCACCGCCTTCCGGGTGACCGGCGCGCGCGGGCTCTCCGCCACGCCGCTGAAGCAGGATTATGCCCTGCGCGACTGGCAGCGTCTGGCGCGGGCGGCCGGCATCCCGTTCGCCCTGCGCCCGGATCATCCGGCCATCCCCCTGCCGGCCGCGCGCGCCTTCTACTGGATCGACGATCGCGATCCCGAGGCCGCCCGGCGCTTCGCCAGAGCGGTGTTCGACGGCATCTTCACCGCCCGCCTCGATGCCGGCTCGGCCGAGGCGGTGGCCGACCTCGCCGCCAGCCTCGGCTTCGACCGCGCGGCGCTGCGGGACGCCCTCGATGATCCCGCCCTCAAGGCCCGGGTGAAGGCGATCTCGGAAGACGCGGTGACGCAGGGCGTCTTCGGGTCGCCCTATTTCCTTGTCGATGGCGAACCCTTCTGGGGCGCCGACCGGATGGGCATGATGGAGGCGTGGATCCGCGGCGGCGGCTGGTGAGATCCTCAGGCGGCCGGGATCCGTCCGGCTTCGGCGAGCAGCCAGCGCCGCAGCGCCCGCACCCGCCGGTCGGCGGAAAGCGCCGGCGGCGCCACCAGATAATAGCCCCCGCCGCCGGCGACCGCATGATCGAACAGCGCCACCAGCCGGCCGGCCGCCAGATCCGCACTGGCGATCTCGCGCCCGGCAAGCGTGATGCCCGCGCCGTCGATGGCCGCCTTGAGGCCCAGCCCGGCGGAATCCACCAGCGCCGTTGCCGCCGGCTGCACCGGGCCGCCGGGCAGGCCGGCATTCCAGCGCGCGAAATTCTCCCGCCGGTGCTCGGAGAGAAACAGCGTCGCCCGGGAAATCGCCGCCCGCCGGGCCGCCGGGTCGGCGGGCGCGAAGTCCGGCCGGGCCAGCAGCGTCACCTTCTCCTCGAACAGCAGATCGGCCACCAGATCCCCCCACCCCCCGGCGCCATGGCGCACCGCCACATCCGCCGCCCCGGCGCCGAGATCGACCGCCACCTGGGTGGTGGAAATCAGCAGATCGAAGCCCGCCCGGGCAAAGGGCCAGGAGACCAGCCGCGGCGAGAGCCAGTGAACGGCAAAGGTCGGCAGGAGCGAGAGGCGCAGCGGACCCGTCCGCCGCCCGGCCGTCACCCCGCCGACGGCTGCCAGAATGCGCGCGAAGCCGGCCGTCAGCTCCGGGGCGAGCGCCGCGCCGGCCCCGGTCAGCACCAGCCCGGACCCGCTGCGGCGCAGGAGATCGACCCCGAGCCCCGCCTCCAGCAGGCGAAGCTGATGGCTGACTGCCGACGGCGTGACCCCGATCTCCTCCGCCGCCCGCTTCACCGACCCATGCCGCGCCACCGCCTCGAAGGCCCGGAGCGAGGCGAGCGGAACGGACAGGCGGGGCAGATCGGACATGGAAACCGGATTTGGCAGGAGGATCGGCGCGTCCGCTACAATGGCACGCCCGCAGCCATCCACACCAGACGGACATCCGGACCGACGTCCCCTCGCGCCTGAAGACCAGCGGACTTCTCATAGGTGCCAGGGGCATGAGAATTCCGCCCCGGAATGCCAAGGAGTCCTTTTCAGGGACCTTTGGCATCAGACCCCGCTGCGTAGCTCCGAGGGCGGGCGGTCGTGCAGACGGTTCCACGCCCGGCGGAACTGGCGCGGCGAGGAGAAGCCCGCCCGTTCGGCGATCGCCTCCATGTCGAGGCGCGATCCGGTGACGAGCTCGCGGGCGAGCGCGATCCGCATCCGGTTCACATAATCGGTGACGCTCATCCCCGTCTGGTCGTTGAACAGCCGGGACAGGTTGCGCGGGCTGGTGCAGGCGACGCCGGCCAGCTCCGCCACCGACCAGGCCCGGGCCGGGTCGGACGTCACCGCATCCTGCACCCGGTGGATGGCCGGGTGCAGATGGTTGCGTCCCTCCAGCCAGGGCGAAAGCTGGGGGTCGGCCCCGGTGCGGCGCAGATAGACGACCAGATAGCGCGCGACCGCCACCGCCACCGCCGGCCCCACCTCGCGCGCCACCAGATGCAGCATCAGGTCGATGCCGGCGGTGACGCCGGCGCTGGTCAGCCGCTCGCGGTCCTCGGTGAAGAGGCGGTTCTCCAGCACCCGCGCGGTGGGAGCGGCCCGGCTGAGCTCGGCGATCGAGCCATGATGGGTGGTGCAGGCATGGCCCTCCAGCAGGCCCGCCCGTGCGGCCAGCATGGCACCCGAGCAGATGGTGATGAGCCGGATGCCCGGCCGGACAGCGGACGCCAGCCAGCGGACGATTTCCGCCTCGGCCGGGACATCGGCCGCCCGCGCCCCCGGGGTCGCCCCCAGGGGTTCGTCGGCCGCCCCCGGCACCACCAGCCACGCCCCGTCCGGCAGACGGTCCGGCAGGGGTGCGAGGCCGGTGACGGCGAGCCCGATGGAGGTGCCGACGTCCGCCCGCGGCCCCGCATAGGAGACCGCGAAGCGGACGCCGGACTGCTCCAGACCGGCCTTGCGCAGCACCTCGACGGGCCCGGCAATGTCGAGGAGGAGCGCCCGCGGCGGCACGAACACGACAACCGGGATCTCGCGCGGGACGACGGATGCGGTCATGCCGCCAGCGCCTCCCGCGCTCCGGCCAGCGCCTCGGCCACCGTCACGATGCGGGCGAAACGGTCGGCCAGCACCAGTTCGGTGCGGGCGCGGATCTCGTCCGGCGTCCAGACCCGGCCCTCTGGTCCCGTCATCGCGAAAGTGTGCGTCGCTTCCGACACATAATCGACGCTGTAGCCAAGATCGGAGGCATGGCGGGTGGTGGTCTCGCAGCACTGTTCGGTGCGGATGCCGGAGACGATCAGCCGCCGGATGCCGTGGCTGGTCAGCCAGACATCGAGCCCGGTGCCGACGAGGGCGCTGTGCCGCTGCTTGCGGAAGAGGACGGCCGGCTCGATCCGCAGCCCCTCGAAGGGGCGCACATGGCCGGAGGCTTCCGAGAAGGGTCCGGTCTCCTCCACATGGAAGATCTGGACGACGGGAACACCCGCCGCCACCGCCCCGTCGATGAGAGCCTGCTGGCGGGCGAGAAAAGCGGACATCGCGCCGGCCTCGAAATAGGGCCGGTGGCGGAAGGATTCCTGCACGTCGATGACGAGAAGGGCGGTGTCGGCGGTCATGGCGGGCCTTTCTGGCTGGATGTGATGAGGCCAGCTTAGCCGCGCCCCGGCAAGCGGAAAGTCCGTCGCCGGACGACCAGGGGACAGTTCACGCCAACAGGGGGACGTCCCCCGACCCTCACTCCTCGGCCAGAAGCGGCACCCAGCCCGGGGTGGCGCGGATCCGGTCGAGCCAGGCGCGCACGGCCGGATAGGGCGCAAGCGACTGCCCGCCCTCCGGAGCCAGCAGCACATAGACATGACAGGCGACGTCGGCGATCGTCAGGGCGGGGCCGCACAGGAAGGGCTGGCGGACGAGCCAGCTTTCCAGAAAGGCGAGCTGGCGCGCCCCGTCGTCCCGCAGCCCCCGGATCTCGGCTGCCCGGGCCTCCTCCTCGCCGCGCCGGCGATAGAGCCGCGGCAGGGCGAGCGGCCGGGCAAGATCCGCCTGCTCGTAGAACAGCCAGGCCAGACAGTCGGCAAAGGCCGGCCCGTCGGCCGGCATCAGCAGGGTATTGCGGGCAAGGAAGACGAGGATCGCGCCGGATTCCACGATGCGGCTGCCATCGGCCAGCTCCAGCACCGGCAGCCGGCGATGACGCGAGAGGGCCGATAGCCGCGCCCGGTCCCCGGGGTCCTCGGGATCGAGGGTCACCCGCTCGAACGGCCGCCCGAGCAGGGACAGCGCAAGCCGCACTTTCCAGCAGTTGCCCGATGTCGCCCAGTCGACGAGACGACCCGGCGCGGTGCTCATGCCCGCCCCCCGACAGCAGCGTCAATGGCGTCGAGATGGGCGCAGATGTCCGCCGCCGGCAGGAAGGAGCCGGTGAAGCTGTTCTTCGCCAGCTGCACGATCTCGGCATCCGTCAGGGCGAGCGCATCGCGACAGGCCTCGAAATTGCTGTTCACCGTGCCGCCAAAATAGGGCGGGTCGTCGGAGTTGACGGTGACATGGACACCGGCCCGGAGCAGCCGGGCGAGATTGTGATCGGCAAGGGTGTCGAACACGCGCAGCCGCACATTGGAAAGCGGGCAGACAGTGAGCGGGATCTGCCGCTCGGCCAGAAGCGCCACCAGGGCCGGATCATCCTCGGCACGCACGCCATGGTCCACCCGGTCGACCTTCAGCAGCTCCACGGTATCACGCACATAGGAGACATCCCCCTCCTCGCCGGCATGCGCCATGGTCTTCAGGCCGCGGGCGCGGGCCTCGGCATAGACGCGCACGAACTTGGCCGGGGGATTGCCGATCTCCGGTCCGCCCAGCCCCAGCCCGACGACACGGCCGTCCTTTTCATAGGCGCGGGCCAGATCGAGCACCTCGAAGCCCTCGGCCTCGGGAAACTGGCGCTGCAGGCCGAGGATCAGCCGGCTGGTGATGCCATGGTCGCGCCCGGCTGCCGTCATGCCGGCCAGAATGCCGTCCATCATGGTGGAGAAGGCGATATCGCGGCGCAGATGGGCCTGCGGGCTGATGAACATTTCGGCATGGCGCAC
>JBBSSF010000040.1:0-13190 GCA_038242345.1 Hyphomicrobiales bacterium | reverse complement strand
TATTACGAGAACGTGAAGGACCCCTATCACGCCAGCATGCTGCATCTGTTCCACACCACCTTCAACATCTTCCGGGTGGGGATGGCGGCGCGGGCCCTGCCGGACCAGACCCATGGCCTGCATTCGATCATCACGGTGACGAAGACCGGCGAGGACACCTCTGCCGCCTACAAGCAGCAGCAGATCCGCTCGATGGACGATGGTTTCGAGCTGGAAGACCCCAGCGTGCTCGGTCACATCGTCGAATATGACGAGGCGACCACCAACCAGATCCAGACGATCTTCCCGCAGCTGGTCATCCAGCAGATCCACAACACGCTGGTGGCGCGGCAGATCCTGCCCAAGGGGCCGAACAATTTCGAGCTGATCTTCCATTTCTTCGGTTACACCGACGACACCCCGGAGATGCGGGAACTGCGGCTGAAGCAGACCAATCTCGTCGGTCCGGCCGGCTACATTTCCATGGAGGACACCGAGGCGACCGAGCTGGTGCAGAAGGGCACCCGCCGCGATCAGGACGCGACCTCCGTCATCGAGATGGCGCGCCATGATCCCGACCAGCAGGACACCGTCATCACCGAGAGCCTGATCCGCCGCTTCTGGCAGGGCTACCAGAAGCTCATGGGCTTCTGAGCAGAAGGGAAGTGGAAGCGATGACGTCTCTTGAGCGCATGACCCTGTGGTTCGAACTCAACGACCTGCAGGAGGCCTATGTCAGCGTCCTCGACAATGACCGGCTGGAGGACTGGCCGGCCCTGTTCGTCGAGGACTGCGAATATGCCATCCTCCCGAAGGAGAATGCCGACATGGGGCTGCCGGCGGGCATCATGTGGTGCAACAATCAGCGCATGCTGCGCGATCGCATCGTGTCGCTGCGCAACGCCAACATCTTCGAGGCCCACACCTATCGTCACATGACCTCGGGCCTGCGCATCACTCCGGTGGATGCCGACACCGTCGACATGACCGCCAGCTATGTGGTCATCCAGACCCGGGTCGATGGTGTCTCGGAAGTCTATCAGGCCGGCCGCTATGAAGATCGCGTGGTGCGCACCCCGGAAGGCTGGCGCTATGCCAGGAAGCGCGTGATCTATGACAGCTCGCGGGTGCAGACCCTGCTTGCGACACCGATCTGAAGGGGCGACGATGAGCGAGACCGTCGAACCCGTGTGGCATGATGTCGGCGAGGCCGAGGATTTCTACGAGGAGGCCGGCCAGGCCGTCGTTGCCGGCGGCATCGCCATCGCGATCTTCCGCCTCGGCGACGCGCTCTTCGCGCTCAGGGACCTGTGCTCTCATGGCGCGGCGCTCCTGTCCGATGGCTATGTCGAGAATGGCTGTGTGGAGTGTCCCTTGCATCAGGGGCTCTTCGACATCCGTACCGGTGCCCACCAGTGCGCGCCCCTGACCGAGCCCGTCCGCACCTTCCCCGTGCGCATCGTGGACGGTCGCGTTCAGGTCGCGGCATGATGCCCTGTCGTCCCTTCCGGTCCCGGCCCTCCCGCCGGGCCCCCCTTCTCCGACCCGAGGACCTCCATGACCCCGCTGAAACTCGCCCTTCTCGCCACCGTGCTCACCGGGACCATGGCCCATGCGGCCGAGTCCGTGAAGGTCGGCATCGCGCTGGACACCTCCGGCCCGTTCGCCGCGGCCGGTGCCGAGGCCAAGGACGGCTTCGACCTCGCCATCGACCAGCTCGGCGGCAAGCTCGGCGGCCTGCCGGCCGAATTCCTGATGACCGATTTTGCCGGCAATCCCGAGCAGGCCACCCAGCTCGCCCGGCGCTATCTCCAGCGCGACAAGATCGACTTCTTCACCGGCCCCATCGCCTCCAACTCGGCGCTCGCCGTCGGCCCGCTGATGTTCGCGGCGAAAGTGCCCTACATCTCCAACAATCCCGGCCCGAGCCAGTATGCCGGCAAGCAGTGCAATGCCTACTTCTTCGGCCAGTATCAGAACGATACCTATGACGAAGCCGCCGGCAAGCTCGCCAACGAGAAGGGCTACAAGAATGTCGTGATCCTTGCCCCGAACTATCCGGCCGGCAAGGATCATCTGGCCGGCTTCAAGCGACTCTATTCAGGCACGATCAAGGACGAGATCTACACCAAGGTCGGCCAGATCGACTATGCGGCGGAAATCGCCCAGATCCGCGCAGCCAAGCCGGAAGCGGTCTACTTCTTCCTGCCCGGCGCCATGGGCATCAATTTCGTCAAGCAGTTCGTCGCCGGCGGCCTCACCGACATCCCGCTGATCGCGCCGGGCTTCTCGGCCGACCAGGACGTGATTGCCGCCGTCGGCGATCCGATGCTGGGCGTCTTCAACACCGCCCACTGGACCCATGATCTCGACCTGCCGGCCAACAAGACCTTCGTCGACGCCTTCCGCAAGAAATATGACCGCTATCCGACGGTCTATGCGGCCATGGCCTATGACACCATCATGGCCATGAACGCGGCAGTGAAGGATGTCGACGGCAAGATCGAGGACAGGGACGCCGTCGTGAAGGCGCTGGAAAATCCGACCTTCGCGTCGGTGCGCGGCAGCTTCACCTATGCGCCGAACCATTATCCGGTGCAGAGCTATTATCTGCGCGTGGTGGCCAAGGACAGCGACGGCAAGCTGACCAACGAACTCGTCTCCACCATCATGGAGAAGCATGGCGACGCCTATGTGAGCGAGTGCGTGCGCTGATCCGCGCGCCCGTCTGATACCAGGCGCACGAAGTTCTGACCGCACCCTAGCGCCTGAAGGACAGCAGATTTCTCATATGCCCCAATGGCATGAGAAATCTGCATCAGAATACCAAAGAGTCCTCTTCGAGGATCTTTGGTATGACGGCCAACCGCCTGTTCCACGCCCCGGGGGATCTTCTCCGGGGCGTCGGTCCTGTCCGCGTCTCCCGGTCCGAAGGTCTTGCGCGATGGACGCCATCTTCATCCTCGAACAGCTGCTGAACGGCCTCGGCTACGGCTTCATGCTGTTTCTGATCGCGGCCGGTCTCACGCTGGTGTTCGGCATCATGGACGTGATGAACCTCGCCCATGGCTCCCTCTACATGGCCGGCGCCTATGTGGCGGCCCGGGTGCACGAGGCCAGCGGCTCCTTCATCGGCGGCATCCTGATTGCCGTCGGCGTCACCCTGCTGGTCGCCCTCGTCCTGGAAATCGTCATGATCCGGAGGCTCTATGACCGGGACCATCTGGCCCAGGTGCTGGCCACCTTCGGCGTCATCCTGATTGCCGACGATGCGGTGAAGGCGATCTGGGGGCCCTCGCCCATCCTCGCGCCGACGCCCGCCCTTCTCTCCGGCCCGGTGCAGCTGCTGCCCGGCCTGCCCTATTCCTCCTACCGGCTGATGCTGCTGGGCGTCGGCCTCGCGGTTGCCGTCGGGCTGTGGCTGATGGTCAACCACACCCGGATCGGCATCCATGTCCGCGCCGGCGCCTCCAACCGCGCCATGGCCACCTTCATGGGCATCCGGGTCGACCGGGTGTTCACCTTCGTCTTCGGCCTCGGCGCGGCGCTGGCGGCGCTCGCCGGCGCCCTCATGGGGCCGATCGGCGCCGTGGAAGTCGGCATGGGCGAGACCATCCTCATTCCCGCCCTGGTGGTGATTGTCATCGGCGGCATCGGCTCGGTGCGCGGCGCCTTCGTCGCCGCCCTCCTCGTCGGCCTCGTCGACACCGCCGGCCGGGCCTTCCTGCCGCCGCTGCTGAAGGCGGTACTGTCGCCGACGCTGGCCGCCGATCTCGGGCCGGCGCTCGCCGGCATCGCCATGTATGTCCTGATGGCCGCCGTGCTGACCCTGAAGCCGGCCGGGCTGTTCCCCGCGCGCGCCTGAGGATCCGCCCCGATGACAGAAATGATGACCGAGACGCCTGTTCCCGCGCCGCTTTCCGCCCCCGCCCGTCCGGCCGCCGCCCTGCTTTCGGCCGCCATGCCGTGGATCGTGCTTGGCGGTCTGGCGTCCTTCCCCTTCTGGGCACCGGCGTTCGGCTGGGACTATTATGTCGACTTCCTGACCCGGCTTCTCATCGTCTCCATTGCCGCGGCCAGCCTCAATGTCCTCCTCGGCCTCGGCGGCCTGGTGGCGCTGGGCCATGCCGGCTTCATCGGCGTCGGTGCCTATACGGTCGTCGCCTTCGCCGATGCCGGCCTTGAATCGGCGTGGCTGATGTGGGGCGCGGCGCTGGGGGTGACCGCCGCCTTTGCCGCCCTCATCGGCGCGATCTCGCTTCGGAGCCGCGGCGTCTATTTCCTGATGATAACCCTGGCCTTCGCGCAGATGCTCTATTATCTCGCGGTGTCGCTGCGCACCTATGGCGGCGATGACGGCTATGGACTTTACATGCCGCTGTCGCTGGGCGCCCTCGACGATCTCCATCCGGACATCTTCTATTTCGTCGTGCTGGGGATCGCGGCCCTGGTCTTTGCCCTGACCAGCCGGCTCGGCGCCTCGCGCTTCGGCCACGCCCTCATGGGCATCCGCGACAACGAGACCCGGATGCAGGCGATGGGCTTTCCGGTGTTCCGGCTGAAGCTCGCCGCCTTCATCGGCGCCGGCGCCGTCGCCGGCCTGTCGGGGGCGCTGATGGCCCGCCACAATGCCTTCGTCAGCCCGTCGGTGATGAACTGGACGGAGTCGGCGACGCTGGTCGTCATGATCGTGGTCGGCGGGCTTGGCCGGCGCTGGGGGGCGCCCCTCGGCGTCGCGATCTGGCTGACACTGGCCGAAGTGCTGCGCCTCTACACCGATTACTGGCACTGGCCGATGGGCGCGCTGCTCATCCTGATCGTGTTCTTCGCCCCGCGCGGCGTCGCGGCCCTGTTCGACCCGCGGAGGACGCACGGATGAGCCTCTTCGTTGCCGATGGACTGGTGAAGCGCTTCGGCGGACTGCTCGCCACCGATCATGTCTCGCTGACGGTGGAGCCCGGCGAGATCCATGCGCTGATCGGCCCCAACGGGGCCGGCAAGTCGACCCTGGTCAATCTCATCTCCGGACTGCTGCCGCTGGATGCGGGCCGGCTCAGCCTCGACGGCGTCGACCTCACCGCCCTTCCGCCCCATCGCCGGGTGCGGGCGGGGCTGTCGCGCTGCTTTCAGGTGACCAGCATCTTTCGCGGCGACACCGTGCGCGACAACCTGCTGCTCGCCGCCCAGGCCCATTGCGGATCGAGCTTCGGTTTCCTCGGCCGCCGCGCCTCGGAGCGGGGGCTGGCCGAGATCGCGGACCGGCTGGCCGAGACGGTCGGTCTCGGCGCCGTCCTCGACCGCATCGCCGGCACCCTGCCCCATGGCGTCCAGCGCAAGCTCGACGTGGCGCTGGCCCTGGCCGCCCGGCCGCGCCTCCTCCTCCTCGACGAGCCGATGGCCGGCATGGGGCCGGAGGAATCCCTCGAAATGACCGCCCTCATCGAGAAACTGAAGGCGGAGACCGCCATCCTGCTCATCGAGCACGACATGGACGCCGTGTTCCGGCTGGCCGACCGCATCTCGGTGCTGGTCTATGGCCGGGTGCTCACCTCCGGCGATGTCGCCCACATCAAGGGACATCCGGACGTGCAGGCGGTCTATCTGGGCACGGAGGCCTGACGGCGATGGTGCAGAATCCGCTGCTCACCTGTCAGGGGCTGGAGGCCGGCTATGGCGCGAGCCAGGTGCTGTTCGGCCTCGATTTCGAGATCGGCGCCGGCGAGGTGGTCGCCCTGCTCGGCCGCAACGGCATGGGCAAAAGCACCACCCTCAAGACCCTCATCGGCGCCCTGAAGCCGAAGGCCGGCGACATCCGCTTTGCCGGCACGCCGATCGCCGGCACCCGGCCGGACATCATCGCCCGGCTGGGCGTCGCCATCGTGCCGGAAGGCCGCCAGTGCTTCCCGAACCTCACCGTGCGCGAACACCTGGTCGGCTTTGCCGACAACCGCAACGGCCAGCGCGACGAGTGGACCCTCGACCGTCTCTACGGGCTGTTTCCGCGGCTGGCCGAGCGGGCCGGCAACATGGGCAACCAGCTGTCCGGCGGCGAGCAGCAGATGCTGGCGATCGCCCGGGCGCTCTCCACCAATCCGCGCCTGCTGATCCTCGACGAGGCGACCGAGGGCCTCGCCCCGGTGATCCGCGACGAGATCTGGCGCTGCCTCGACCAGCTGAAGGCTGCCGGCCAGACGACTCTCGTCGTCGACAAATATGTCGAGACCCTGGTGAAGCTGGCCGACCGCCACATCATCCTGGAGCGCGGCCGCATCGCCTGGACCGGCACCTCGGCCGAACTCGATGCCGACCGCACCCTGTGGAGCCGCTATCTCGGCGTCTGACCCCGTTCCCCGCCCCGGTCTCGACAAAGGGGGGAGGTCCGGAGGCCCTTCGGGCCGCCGGGCGGGGGCATCGGGGGCGGCCGCCCCCGAAATACTGGAGCCCGTCATGTCCTTTCCGATCACCCTGCATCCATCGGGCAGGCAGTTCACGGCCGCACCCGGGGAAACCCTGCTGGATGCCGGCCTCGCCGCCGGGATCGCGCTGCCCTATCAGTGCCGCACCGGCGAATGCGGCACCTGCCGGGCGACGGTACTGTCCGGCGAAATCACCCGGCTGCCGGAGAGCTTCGGGCTCGATGCGGCGGACGCCTGCCTGCTCTGCCGCACCGAGGCCGCGGGGCCGGTGACCATCGACTGTGCGGAAGTCGACGGACTGCCCGGCCTGCCGCTCTGCAAGATGCCGGTGCGCATCGTCAGCCTGGAAAAGCCGACGGCCGATGTCGCCATCCTGCGGCTGAAACTGCCGGCGGGGCAGGCCTTCGCCTATCGCGCCGGGCAATATGTCGACGTGCGCCTGCGCGACGGCACCTGCCGCAGCTATTCGCTGGCGACCCCGCCCGGCACCGGGGATGAGCTGGAGCTGCACATCCGCCTGAAGCCCGGCGGCACCTTCACCGGACAGGTGTTCGGCCGCCTGCGGGTGCGCGACATGCTGCGCATCGAGGGCCCGTTCGGCCGCTTCCATCTCGACGAGGACAGCGACCGGCCGATGATCCTGCTCGCCAGCGGCACCGGTTTTGCGCCCATCAAGGCCATCGTGGAGGACATGCGCGCCCGCGGCATCGCCCGGCCGGCGCGCCTCTATTGGGGCGGACGCGGCGCGGCGGATCTCTATCATGACGCGCTCGCCCGGGAATGGGCCCGCGACCTGCCGTGGCTCAGTTATGTGCCGGTGCTCTCGGAACCGGACCCGGACTGGAGCGGCCGCACCGGCTTCGTCCACGCCGCCGTGATGGCGGACCATCCGGACCTCTCCGGCCACGAGGTCTATGCCTGCGGCGCGCCGGTGATGGTGGACGCCGCCCGGCAGGATTTCACCACCCGCTGCGGCCTGCCGGAGGAGCGCTTCTTCGCCGACGCCTTCGTCTGATGAAAAGGGGCGGACCAGCGGCCCGCCCCTTTCGGAGACCCGGATCGGCCGCGGGAGCCGGACAGCCCCCGCGGGATCTTCCCTCATCCCAGACGCACGAAGTGCTGACCGCACCCCGTGCGTCTGAAGATCAGCAGATTTCCCATATGCCCACCGGCATGGGAAATCTGCACGGAATACCAAAGAATCCTTTTCAAGGATCTTTGGTATCACAGCATCACGGAGCCGACCGGGAAGGCCGTCACGTCATCGAGACGGACAGTCATCTCCACGGTGCTGGTGTTGGAGTCGAGGTTCATCGCGATATAGAGATCACCGCCGGAGACATAGGCCCGCATCTGCCCGGCCGCCGAGAAGTAGGACGAGCCGACATAGGTGAAGGCCTGATTGCCCGCGGCATTGAGATTGGCATCCACGCCGGAGAAGTCGAGGGTGTCGCCCCCGGCGGCGGAGAAGTCGGTCACGATGTCGTAGTAGCTGCCCTTGCTTTCGGCGGAGTGGTTCCAGACGAAGGTGTCGGCGCCGGCGCCGCCGGTCATGTCGTCCTGGCCGAAGCCGCCGGTCAGGATGTTGGCGGCGGAGTTGCCGATCAGGATGTTGTCCTGCTCGTTGCCGGTGCCGTTGATGCGGCCGGCGCCGGTGAGCGTCAGGTTCTCCAGACCGATGCCGAGGGTGTAGGTCACAGCCGACAGAACCGTGTCGGTGCCCGCCCCGACCGCCTCGATCACCCGGTCGCCGGCCTGGTCGACGACATAGGTGTCGTTGCCGCTGCCGCCCGCCAGGGTGTCGGCCCCGGTGCCCCCGTCCAGACGGTTGGCGGCGCTGTTGCCGGTCAGCCGGTTGGCCAGGCTGTTGCCGGTGCCGTCGGCAATCGACGAGCCGGTCAGGACCAGATTCTCGACATCGCTGCCAAGCGCGATGGTGAAGCCCGCCCGGACGGTGTCCGTGCCGCCAGCGGCAGCCTCGACCACCCGGTCGCCGACGCTGTCGAGGAGATAGACATCATCGCCGGCGCCGCCGGTCATCACGTCATCGCCCGTCCCGCCATCCAGCACGTCAGCGCCGGCGCCACCGTTCAGGCTGTCGGTCCCGCCATTGCCAATGAGGGTGTCGTTGCCATCCAGGCCGGACAGCACGTTCTGGCCGTTGGTGCCGGTGAGGGTGTTGTCGAGGCTGTTGCCGGTGCCATCGCGGGCGACGGAGTCGATGTAGCGGACATAGAGGGTCAGGTCCTCGACACTGTCGCCGAGGGTGTAGGTGCCGAGCGCGGTCTGCACCTGGTCGGTGCCGCGGCCGGCCAGCTCGCGCACCTGATCGGCGGCATCATCGACGATGTAGGTGTCGTCGCCGAAGTCGCCGGACAGGGTGTCGATGCCGGCGCCGCCATCCAGGATGTTGTCGCCAGTGTTGCCGGTCAGGGTGTTGGCATACTGGTTGCCGGTGGCATTGATGTCGGCCGAACCGGACAGGATCAGACGCTCGATCTCCTGGTTGGCCACCGAATAGGTCACGGTCGCGTAGACCGTGTCGATGCCGGTGCCCACGGCCTCGGTCACGCCGTCGCTCGTCGAGTCGACATAATAGGTGTCGTTGCCGGCGCCGCCGGCCATCATGTCGTTGCCCTGCTTGCCATCCAGGATGTTGTTGCCGCTGTTGCCGGTCAGCCGGTTGGCGAGGGAGTTGCCGGTGCCCCTGAGGTTGCCGGTGCCGGCGAGCGTCAGGTTCTCCACCCGGGTGCCGAGGGTGTAGTTCACCGAGGCGCGGACCTCGTCATAGGTGTCCGAGCTGCCGGTGCCGGTCTCGAAGACCGTGTCGCCGGTGGAGTCGACGATGTAGACGTCGCGGCCATAACCGCCATACAGCGCATCCGCGCCGGCGCCGCCATCCAGGGTGTCGTCGCCGTCGAGGCCCTTCAGCACATTGGCTCCGGCGTTGCCGGTCAGGGTGTTGCCAAGGTCGTTGCCGGTGCCGGCAAGGCTGTCGGTGCCGGTGAGGGTCAGCGCCTCGAGATTGGCGCCCAGCGTCCAGCTGACGGCAGAGAGAACCAGATCCGTGCCGCCGCTGGCATATTCGATCACCTGATCGTTGGCCGAGTCCACGACATAGGTGTCCTGACCCGCGCCACCGATGAGGCTATCCGCCCCGGCCTTGCCGTCCAGCACGTTGTTGCCGCTGTTGCCGAGGATCCGGTTGGCCAGAACGTTGCCGGTGCCGTCCAGATTGTAGGAGCCGGTCAGTTCCAGAGTCTCCACCTCGGCGGCGAGCGTCAGCGAAACCGACGCCCGGACGCTGTCGGTGCCGCGCCCGGCGGCCTCGATCACCCGGTCACCGGCATCGTTGACGATATAGAGATCGTCGCCATAGCCGCCATTCAGGATATCGGCGCCGTCGCCGCCATCCAGAACGTCATCGCCATTATCGCCATAGAGGGTGTCGATGCCGGCATTGCCGAAGAGGCTGTCGGAGCCATCGCCCGCACGGATGATGTTCTGTCCGTTGGAGCCGATGATGGTGTTGTCGAGGCTGTTGCCGGTGCCGTCGCGGGCAATGGCGTCGTTGTAGCCCGCATAGAGGACCAGCTCCTCCACATTGCTGCCGAGGACATAGCTGGAAAGCCCGGTGTGGACCCGGTCGATGCCCTGGCTCGCGTCCTCCTGCACGACATCGCGGGCATCATCGACATGATAGACATCGTCGCCCGCCCCGCCGGCGAGGGTATCGGCACCGGCGCCGCCATCCAGGACGTTGTCGCCGCTGTTGCCGGTCAGGGCATTGGCATTCTGGTTGCCGGTGGCGTTGATGTCGGCGGTGCCGCTCAGCCGGAGATTCTCGATCTCGTAGCTGGACGACAGGCTGTAGCTGACGGTGGAATAGACCGTGTCGACACCGCCCCCGGCCTGTTCCTGGACCGAGTCATAGCCATGGTCGACATAATAGGTGTCGTTGCCGGCCCCGCCGGCCAGGGTGTCACTGCCGGCCCCGCCATCGAGAACATTGTTCCCGCTGTTGCCGGTCAGCCGGTTGTCGAGGGTGTTGCCCGTGCCCCTGAGATTGCCGGAGCCCGTCAGGACCAGATTTTCCACCCGCAGGCCGAGGGTGTAGTCGAGCGAGGCGCGGACTTCGTCATAGACATCATAGCTGCCGGCGCCGCTCTCGATCACCTGATCGCCGGCGGAGTCGACGATGTAGACGTCCCGGCCAAAGCCGCCCTGCATCGTGTCGGCGCCGGCGCCGCCGTCCAGGGTGTCGTCGCCGTCCAGCCCCTTCAGCACGTTGGCGGCCGCGTTGCCCGTCAGCGTGTTGGCGAGTTCGTTGCCGGTGCCGGAAATCGCGTCCGCCCCGGTCAGCACCAGCGCCTCGACATTCTCCGACAGGGTGTGGGACAGGCTCGCCCGCACCGTGTCGGTGCCGGCATAGGCGGCTTCCAGCACCACGTCGCCGGCATCGTCCACCACATAGGCGTCATGGCCCGCGCCGCCGGCCATCAGGTCCCGCCCGGTCCCGCCATCCAGCCAGTCGGCGCCATAGCTGCCGACGAGGGTGTCGTTGCCCGCGCCGCCATCCAGAACGAAGCTGTTGTAATTGCTGGAGATCACCGTGAGAGAATCATCGCCGCCTTCGGCATAGGCCGCCTGTCGGCTGCCATCGAGGACAAGGGACGACGCGCCGTCGCCCAGACGGAACAGGCCGGTCTCGGCAAGATAGGTCTCGGAGGCGGCGACGGTCTTCACGCCGCCGGTGACGAGATCATGCATTCCGGCGAGGCCGAAGGGCAGCAGCGCCTCCTGCACGGCCTGGGTCCACAGGGTGGCGCCGGTGTCGATGCCCGCATCACGGGCATCGGCGATGGCATTCATCAGCACCGTCGACCAGTAGAGGGTGACATCGACCGTGGCCGCATTGGCGGGAACGCTGTCGACATAGGGCTTCAGGATATCCTGCGGCGTGATGGACGCGAGACTGGACATGGACTTTCAATGCCTTGCGCTAGGGTCCGGCAACAGTCGTCCGCCCCGCTCCGCGGCCCTGCCGGGAGCGGACGGGAGAAGGGGGAACGCACACGGCCATCAGCCGCGGCGCCCCTTCCGGACGACGACGAGGGATCGGGTCAGGATGCCCGGACCTTTGGTGGATGGATCAGGGGGGGGCGGCGCCGTCCCGGCGGCTAGAGCCGCATCTCCGGGAAGCTGGCGGGCCCCGGACATCCCGCCCGGGGGACCGGCGACCGGAGGCCGGAATGGGCAGCCCGCACGACGCGCCGGAAGGCGCCCTCCCGGAGAAGGGTCATCGTGCGCTTGGGATCGGGGTCGTGGCTCATAAGATCCGTCGTGGCTGCGTGCCGGGGTCCGGCGAGGATGACCGCCTCCACGGTCCCGGCCCGGCCATGCCGGGGTGCATCGGGTCTGCTTCGTTGCGGTCGCAGCAGGAACGCAGGATCGCCGCAATTGGTTCGGGCGGCTCCGCACGCGCCAGTCGCCCGTCAGGCGGGCCCGCTGCCGCCCCCGCGCCGCCGGCAGCCACATCCGCCCGGCGCCGGCCGCAGATTGCGCGGATCAGGATTTCCTAGGTATGACAATGAGATGCTGTCTTCTCGCGGGTCTCCGGGTGGCCTGATTCACCCCTGATGGAGCCCTCCGCCGGACCGCGCACGCAAAAGGTGAAGACCCGGGCCGGAGCGAAGCGGCGCCACATCTTCGCCCCGGTTGCAACAATCCGGACCACTCGTCCCGGCCGAAAGCCGGGCTTCGCGCCGGGAAAGGCGTGGCAGCCGGCGAGAGACGCGGGCGCGCGGCGCACAGGGCCCCAGGAACGCGGTCCCCGGCGAGATCAGACCAAAGATCCTTGAAAAGGACTCTTTGGTATTCCGATGCAGATTTTCCATGCCATTGGGGCATATGGAAAATCTGCTGTCCTTCAGGCGCATGGTGCGGTCAGAACTTCGTGCGCCTGGTATCAGATCGCCGAGAGCAGATCCGTCGGCAGATGACCGGTGGCGTTGAAGCTGGCGAGCCCGTGTCCGCGGGCGGAGAAGGAGACCTCCGTCAGGGAGGCGTTGCCGATGGCGCGCAGCATCTCGATCCAGCGCGTGTCCGGCAGGCCGAGGACCTCGCACGTCACCGCCGCGATCACCCCGGCCGAGGTGACGGCCAGCTCCACCCGCCCGCGCGGGCCGGGCGCGCCGAGGACCTCGTCCAGCCAGCCGCGCACGACGCGGCGGAAGGTGACGAAATCCGGCCGGCCGGGGATCGTCGCCTGCCCGGCCGCCCAGGCGGCGATGGCCTCATCATAGGCCCTGAGCTGGACCTCCCGGGGCGGGGCATCAGGGCCGGACATGGGGCGTCCGGTCCGCGCGGCCGCGAGCGTCAGCAGCTCGTCGCCCTCGCCGAACTCGTCGAGCCCGTTCGCCTGCACCACCGGCGCCAGAAGGCGGCCGTGGCTGACGACCTCGGCCGCCGTTTCCGACTGCCGGCGCCGCGGGCCGTGCCAGACCAGGGTGACCGGCAGATTGCGGCCGGAGACCCATTTGCCCGTCGCCACCGCCTGGGCGCGGCCGGTCTCCGACAGGCTGTCATAGGCCGCGGCGCCAAAGGCGGCCCGGCCGTGACGCATGAGGATCAGGACGCTCATCCGGCCGTCTTCGCTCCGCTCGCCAGGGCCCGCGGATTGCTCTCGGCGAGCCGGGCGCGGCCGACCGTCTGGAGATGGGCCAGAAGGGCCGCCCGGTCCGGCCGGCCGGGATCGCCATCGCCGCGCCGGATCCGCTCCGAGAGCGCCCGGCT
>JBBSSF010000039.1:0-13251 GCA_038242345.1 Hyphomicrobiales bacterium | reverse complement strand
GCCGGAAAAGGCCGGCGGTGCTCCGATCGCGGGATTACTCCTCCGGCCGGCGCCGCTCAAGCCCCGGCCGGAGGAGAGGATGTCACAGCAGCGTCTTGAAGTCGAAGGTCAGGTCTTCGGCCTGTTCCGGCGTCGGCGAGCGGCCATAGGCGAGAAGCCGGCGGCCGGCCATGTGGTCGGCCGGACGGTTCACCGAGTCGATGCCGATCAGCCGGCCGTCGCGGAAGGAGCACAGCGAGAAGCGGCCCGAGCCGGCATCGCCGCGCGGCACCACGAGATCGGCCCCGGCCGACAGGCCGACCATCTGCAGCTTGATCTCGTACTGGTCGGACCAGAACCAGGGCACGGCCACATAGGGCTCGGACCTGCCGGCAATGGCGGCGGCGATGGTGCGGGCCTGATCGACGGCGTTCTGCACCGATTCCAGCCGCTGCCGTGCGCCACCGCCATGGGGCACCGGGAAATTGGCGACGTCGCCGAGGGCGAAGATCGCCGGATCCTCGGTGGCAAGGAACCGGTCCACCACGATGCCGTTCTCGACCTTGAGGCCGGCGGCAGCCGCAAGCTCGGTGTTCGGGATCACGCCGATGCCGACGACCACCAGATCCGCCGGCAGCACGCGCCCGTCGGTGGTCTCCACGCCGGTCACCCGGCCGGCCTCGCCGAGGATGCGCAGCACGCCGGTTTCCAGCAGCACGTCCACGCCGCGCGCGCGGTGCAGGTCGAGGAAGAAGGCGGACAGGGTGGGCGGCAGGGCGCGCGCCATCAGCCGCGGCTGGGCCTCGATCACCGTCACGGCGCGCCCGAGCGTGCGGGCGGCTGCGGCAAATTCCAGACCGATGAAGCCGCCGCCGATGACCACGGCATTGGTCACCGTGTCGATGCGGGCCTTCAGGTCGTCGGCATCGGCCAGCGTGCGGATGCCGATGACGCCATCGAGATCGGCGCCCTCCACCGGCAGGGCCCGGTTGCGGGTGCCGGTGGCGAGGATCAGATGGTCATAGGAAAGGGCGGTGCCGTCCGACAGGCTGACGGTGCGCGCCGCCCGGTCGATGGCGGTGGCGGCGACGCCGAACCGGGTCTCGATGGTCTGTTCCCGGTAGAAGCTCTCCGGGCGCAGCATCAGGCCTTCCCGGGTCTGCTTGCCGAGCAGATAGGCCTTGGAAAGGGGCGGGCGCTGATAGGGGATCTCCGGCTCGTCGCCGACGAGGATCACCGGGCCCGCATATTTCTCCGTGCGCAGCGCCGCCGCTGCCTGAGAGCCGCCCTGACCGGCGCCGAGGATGACGACGCCGCTCATGCCCGGCCCCCCCTGGTCGAATGCGGACGGGCGGTGAAGAGAGGCGGGGCAGTCATCGCGGATACCTTGGCCTGAAAGGGGGGGATGGCGGACCGGCTGAGGGGGGCGGGCCGGCCGGCCCCTTGTTAGCCCAGCCGGGCGCCCGAAAAAAGCGCCCGGCCCGCGGATCGCCGCGGGAGGATGCCTATTTTGTGCCCGCGCCCGGCGATGCGGCAGCCGTCACCGCCGGCTTCACGGCGTCGATGTCCTCCGCCTGCCAGCCGCCGCCCAGGGCCTTGTAGAGCGACACCACCGACTGGAGCCGCGACAGCCGCGCCTGGCTGAGTGAATCCCGCGCCGTGAACAGGGTGCGCTGGGTATCGAGCACGGTCATCAGGTCGATGGCGCCGGCGGTGTACTGGGCCTGTGCCAGGTTGAACGCCGTCTCGGCCTCCTTCACCTGGGTGGCATAGAGGCTTTCCTGCTTCCGCAGCGCGCTCACCTGGCCGAGGGCCACATGGACATCGGAGAAGGCGTTGAGCGCCGCCGAGCGGTAGGCGACCTGATACTGGTCCTCCACGGCCGCCGCCTGATCCTGGGTGGCCTTCAGCCGGGGCTGGTCGAACAGCGGGGCGACCAGGGAGAGGCCGCCATTGTAGAGGACGTTGGAGCCCTGCATCAGGGTTTCCAGCGCGGCGCTCTGGTTGCCGGCGGTGCCGGTCAGGGTCAGGCTCGGAAAGCGGGCGGCGCGGGCCGATTCCACATCCTTGTGGGCGGCGGCCAGCGCCGCTTCCGCCTGCTTCACGTCGGGGCGGCGGGTGAGCAGCTCCGAGGGCAGGCCGGGTTTCACCACCGGGGCGGAGAGGCCGGAGAGCGTCGTGCCCCGGACGCCGAAGCCCTGGGGGGGCTTGCCGAGCAGCAGCGCGAGGCTGGCGAGCGCTTCACGCTCCTGTTCCTCCAGCCCCGGCAGGGCGGCGCGCTGGCCGGCGACCTGGGCGCGCTGCTGGGCGACATCCAGCGGGCTCGCGGCGCCCGCCGCCGCCTGGGCCTCCACCAGCGCCAGCACCTTCTCGGCGGCGGCGAGATCGGCCCTGGTGATGCGGATCTGGTCGCGCAGCGACAGCACCTGGAAATAGCCGGTGGCGACCGAGGCGGTGGTGGTCAGCGCCACGGTCTCCTTGTTGTAGCGGGTGGCCTTGGCCGACAGTTTGGCCGCATCGAAGGAGGCGCGGTTCTTGCCCCACACGTCGAGCTCGTAGGAGGCCGACAGCAGGCCGGAAAAATCCCATTTGGTCTGGGTGTTGGAGATGCCGTTGCCGGAATGGGTGGCGGTCACGCCCACCTCGCCCGAGGGCAGGAAGGCGGTGCCGGCGATGCGGGCGGCGGCGTCGGCCTGGGCGATCTGGGTGGCGGCATCGGCAATGTCGAGATTGCGCGCGGCGGCTTCGGCGATCAGCCCGTCCAGCTCGGCCGAGCGGAAGGCCGACCACCAGCCGGGCCGCGGCCACACCGGCGCGCCGGCATCCACCGGGCCGGCGAAGGAGCGGGGCACGTCGCCGGCCACCAGCCCCTTGACGGGCGGGGTGGCGCAGGCGGCGAGGAGAAGCAGGGCGACGAGGGAGAGAGGCCGCGTCGAACGGCGGATCGGAAGCATCGCGACGGACCTCATTCGCTGGACAGCGCGACCACGGGGTCGAGATGGGCGGCCTTGTAGGCGGGGGCGAAGCCGAACACGAGGCCGGTGGCCGTCGCGCAGCCGAAGGCGAGCAGCATCGGCCCGGTGGAGAACACCACCTCCATGCCGAACTGGTGCGCGATCCAGCCGACGCCCACGCCGAGGCCGACACCGATGACGCCGCCGATGGCCGAGACGACGATGGCCTCGGTCAGGAACTGCTGCAGGATGTCCCAGGTGCGGGCGCCGGTGGCCATGCGCACGCCGATCTCCTTGGTCCGCTCGGTGACGCTGACGAGCATGATGTTCATCACCCCGATGCCACCGACCAGCAGCGAGATGGCGGCAATGGAGCCCAGCATCAGTGTCATGGTGGCGGCCGTCTGGGTGGCGGTCTCGATGATGGAGGCCATGTTGCGGATCTGGAAATCCTCCCTGCCATGGCGGCCGGTGAGGAGATCGGTGATCGCCATCTGGGTCTCGGCGATGCGGCTGGTGTCATCGACGGCGACCGTCACCGAACGCAGCGCACCGCGGTTGCCGAAGAGACGCAGCAGGCCCGTGGTGATCGGCACGAACATGGCGTCGTCCTGATCCTGGCCGCCGAAGGTGGCGCCCTTGGAGGCGAGCACGCCCACCACCTGGAACGGGATGCTCTTGACGAGGATCCACCGGCCGATCGGATCGCTGCCATCGGGAAAGAGAATGTCGGCCACCGTCTGGCCGATCACGGTCACCGGGGCATAGGCCTTCTGGTCGGCCTCCGAGAAGAAGGTGCCGCGGGCCACATCCCAGTTGCGCGCCGTCGGCATCTTCCACGACGTGCCCTGCACCGAGGTGGTGTAGTCGACATTGCCGGCCCGCACCGTCACGTTGCTGGCGACTTCCGGCAGGGCGGCCAGCACATTGTCGAGCCGGTCGATGGCCGTGGCGTCGCTGTCGACGAGGGTCAGCACCGAGCTGCCGGACGCCACCCGCTGGTTCGGCGCGCCGGGACGGACCACCAGCAGGTTGTCGCCCATGGCGGAGATGCGCGAGAGCACGTCGCTGGTGGCGCCCTGGCCGATGGCAAGCAGCCCCACCACCGAGGCGACACCGATGACGATGCCGAGCAGCGTCAGGAAGGTGCGGAAGATGTTGGCCCTCAGCGAGCGGATGGCCATCACCGCCGCCTCGCCGAAAGCGGCGAGCACGGCGCCGATCGGCCGCGGCCGCACCGTCACGTCCGGGGTGGGGGCTGCCCGGGCAAGGGCTGCCGCATCCGGACCGCTGTCGGAGATGATGCGGCCGTCGCGGATCTCGATCCGGCGGCGGGCGTTGGCGGCGACCTCGCGGTCATGGGTGATGAGGATGACGGTGTGGCCATCCTCGGCCAGCCCCTTCAGGAGGGCAATCACTTCCTTGCCCGAGCGGCTGTCGAGGGCGCCGGTCGGCTCGTCGGCGAGGATGACGTGGCCGCCATTCATCAGCGCGCGGGCGATGGAGACGCGCTGCTGCTGGCCGCCGGACAGCTGGTTCGGCCGGTGATCCAGCCGGTCGCCGAGGCCCAGCCGGGTGAGCAGCCCCTCGGCGCGCTCCTCGCGCTCGGCCGCCGGCAGGCCGGCATAGATGGCCGGCACCTCGACATTTTCCACCGCCGTGGCACCGGAAATCAGATGATAGCCCTGGAACACGAAGCCGAAGGCCTCGCGCCGGAGCGCCGCCAGCTCGTTGGTGGAGAGATCGGAGACATCATGGCCGGCAAAGCGGTAGGTGCCGGCCGACGGCTTGTCGAGACAGCCGAGGATGTTCATCAGCGTCGACTTGCCCGAGCCGGACTGGCCCATGATGGCGACGAACTCGCCGGCGCGGATTTCCAGCGACACATCCTTCAGCACCGTGACGGGCATGTCGCCGGTGACGAAAGTGCGGCTGATGCCGGAGAGCGCGATCAGGGGCGCCGGAACGGTGGCGGCCGGGGTCGCGCGCGCGGTGTCGTTCATGACGGACGTCCTTGTGTCAGCCAGTCGGAGCGCGAACGGAAGGGCGATCAGAAGGGCGGCGGACCGCCGGGGCCACGGCCGGTCTGGTTCTTCTTGGCAGCCGCTGCCGCAGTCGCCGAGCGCGAGCCGGTGATGACCCGGTCGCCTTCGGCAAGGCCCGCGCGCACTTCGGCGGCCACCCGGTCGCTGACCCCGATGGTGACGGTGCGGGTCTCCACCTGGCCATCCCGGCCCAGCAGCCGGACTTCCGCCGTGCGGTTGCCCTCGGCATCGGCGGTGGCCGAGAGATGGCGCAGCGCCGCCCGCGGCACGAGCACCACATCCCTGGCCTCGGCGACGACGAAGAACACCTGGGCGCTCATCTGGATCATGAGTTCCCGGCTGGCATTGTCGACATCGAACAGGGCCGTGTAGAGCACCACATTGTTGGTGACCTCCGGCGTCGGCTCGATCTGGGTGAGATGGCCGGTCCAGCGCCGGTCGGGCAGGCCGAGAATGGTGAAATAGGCGCCCATCCCCACCTTGAGGCGCGACACGTCGGCCTCCGACACATCGGCCTCCACCCGCATGGTGGAGAGATCGGAAATGCGGAGGATGGTCGGCGTGGTCTGGTTGGCGTTCAGGGTCTGGCCCTGACGGGCGTCGGTGGAGGCGACGGTGCCGGTCATCGGCGCATAGATGTGGGCATAGCCCAGCGTCGTCTCGTTGGATCCGAGCGTCGCCTGGGCCTTGAGGATCTGGGCCTTCAGGCTGTCCACCGTCGCATGGGCGACCGCGGCGTCGGATTCCGCCGACTGCAGGGATTCCACGCTGGTGGCGTTGGCCCGGCGCATCTGCTGCTGGCGGGCGAGCTGGAGATCGGCCAGCTTTGTCTGGGCTTCCTGGGAGACGAGCTGGGCCTTGAGGTTTTCCACCTCGGCCCGGTTGGATTCCACCGTATAGGAGAGCGAGCGGGCGTCGATCTCGGCCAGCAGGTCGCCTTCGGTCACCTGGTCGCCGACATCGACGAGGAGCTTGACCAGCTGGCCCGACACCTGGGCGCCGACATCGACATAATTGACCGGCTGCAGCTCGCCGACGGCGGACACCGTGTCCTCGATGTCGCCGCGGGTGACGGGCTGGGTGATGAAGTCGGCGGCCGGATCCGCCTTCTCGCCGCGGGTGATCCAGACGCCGGCCCCGGCCGCGCCGAGCACGACCAGCACCGCCGCGATCTTCGGCCACATCGGTCGCCGCCGCCGTCGCCGGGCCGGCGCAGGCTGCCCGGCAGGGGGCGTCTCGGTTGCCGGTTCGGCTGTCGTCACGGGATCGGTCATGATCGGGTCGGGGTCCTGTGTGCCGCACGCGGGGGCCGTGTCCAGAGCAGTTTCCGTTCGTCCAGGTTCACGGAAAACGCCCTGATTATTTGAGGTGCCGCATTTTCTTCGCGCGAACCGGTATCCACGTCGCTTGAAAATGCTCTCGGGGGGCGCCGTCCGGGGTCGGCGGCGGGCCGGACATGATCCGAACGCCCCCACAGGCACGGGGAGGGGGCCTGGGCGGTTTCGTCAGGAGTTCAACGGATCACCTGCGCCGCTCCTACGAGCGTCCGGTCCGATCCTTTTGTCCGGCATGGTTAGCGCCCGGTTAACACGGCCGGCTGTGCCCGGACACAGATGCGTCAGCGGGCGGGAGCCGTCAGGACAGGCCGAACAGGGCGTCGGCCTCCGGCCAGAGCGCGGCCGGGTGACGGGCGATCCGCCCGATTGCCCGGTCGAGACCCTGCCACAGGGCGTCATCATGGATCAGATGATGGGTGAGGAGGCCGATGGGCACGTCCCGGGCTTCGGTCTCCGCCCGGGCGTCGAAGGCGGCCGTGATCTTGTCGGCGAGGAAATCCGTGCCGGCCAGCGAGCGCGTGCCGTGCCAGTCCACCGGGTCGACATGGGTGTCGAGGCGGTGGCCGCTCCGGTCGAGGGAGGCATGGACCGAGAGGCCGGGCAGGCCGATCCCGGACCGGCCGGCCGCCACTGCCGGCGCGATCCGGTTCCAGGGCGGCACCAGCACCGGCAGGAAACGCGGCCCGAACAGCGCGGCAAGCCGCGCACGGCCGTCGGCCAGCTCGGCAAGCACGATTTCTGCCGGCCGGTCGGCCCCCAGCTCCGCCTTCTTCGCCGGCGGGCGGGCATGGCTGACATGGGAGAAGCCGTGCTGGGCGACGCGGATCCGGGCCGATGCGCCCGCCAGCCGGCGGGCCAGCGCCCCGGTGGCCGCGGCCGGGATGGAGGCGAGCACCAGCGGCAGGGAATAGACCTCCGCCAGTCCGATCAGCCGGTCGAGGGCCGGCGTCGGCGCCACCGCATCATCGTCGCGCCACCAGAAGGCGACGCGGCGGCCCTCGGCGGCGGCGGCATCGAGACCGGCGACGAGGAGATCGGCGAGGGTGTCGGCGGGTGTCACGGGCGGCTCCGGGCGGTGGCATCGGCGATCAGGATGCGGGCGGCCTCCGCCGCGCCATCGACGCTGACCCGGAGACGGGCCGGCGGGGCGGCCAGCGCCCGGTCGACGGCGTCCGCCAGCCGGTCCGGGGTCAGGCCGTGCTCGTCCACGCTGACGGCAAGGCCGCGGGCGGCAACCAGCCCAGCGCGCTGGCTCTGTTCCGTCTCGTCGCCCTCGGCAAAGGGCACGAACACGGCGGGCACGCCGGCGGCAATCACGTCCAGCACCGTGTTGTAGCCGGCCTGGCTGACGGAAAGCCGGGCGCGGGCGACGAGGCCGGGAAAATCCGGTCGCGCCCGCTCGACGATGACGCCGGGTCCGGCCTCGGCCTGGAGGCGTGCGAGCGCGGCGGCGTCATGGCCATGGCCGACGAGAAGCCGCCAGGTCGTGTCGCCGGCGCGCCGGCTGAGCGCCCGGGCGCGGCCGGCCATGGCGATCAGATGCGCCCCGACCGCGCCGCCGCCGGCCGAGACGATCACCTCGTCGCGGCCGTCGTCCCCGGGCGGGACGCGGGGCGAGGGATCATGGACGAAGCCGGTATAGCGCACCAGCGGCGCCACCCGGTCGGCAAAGCGGAAGCTCTCCTCCAGCCGGATGAGGGCCGGATCGGCATGCACCAGCACCCGGTCATAGGCGGCGCCGGCGATGTCGGCCATGGCGCGCTCCTTTTCCGGATCGTCCTTGCGCACCAGGATGTCCCGGATGGAGGAGGCGATCACCGGCCGCTCCGCCATCGCCCGGGCCGCGGCCAGCAGCGCGGCCATCTCGAAGGCGAAGGCGCGCCGGCCGAACGGGTAGGTTTCCGTCACCAGGATGTCCGGCCGGACCTCGGCCAGCAGATCGAGGGTTGCCCGGGTGCGGGCGGCCTTCCACGCCGCATCGATCGGCCGGCCATCGGCATCGAGGATCACCTTGAAGAAGGAGTCCTGCGCCCGGGCAAACGGCAGGGGGGCGATGGTCAGGTCCGCGACGGCGAGCGTCGGCGGGATCCGGTTGCCCGAGGCGAGCACCACTTCGACCCCCTCGGCGGCGAGCGCCCGGCCGATGGCGGCCGCCCGCACGATGTGGCCGGTGCCGAGAAGATGCTGGACGTGAATGAGCGCCTTCATGGCCGGTCTCCCCGGAAACGGTGGGCATGAGTCTGGATTGCCGTCGCGATCAGCCGGGCGAGCGCCGCCTCTGCCGCGGCCAGACCATTGGCGACGGGGGCGCGCCGGGCGGCGGCGGCCGAGAAGCGGGCGCGCCGGGCGGGATCGTCCATCAGCGCCGCGACGGCGGCGGCAAAGGCGGCGGCATCGCCGATCGGGGGCAGCAGGCCGGTTTCCTCGTCGGCCACCACTTCGGGCACGCCGCCGGTCCGCCCGGCGATGACGGGAACGCCGGCCGCCTGAGCCTCGATGAGGGCCATGCCGAAGGCTTCCGACAGCGCCGGCCAGACGAACAGATCCGCCTCCGCCAGATGGTCGGCAATCCTTTCGGGCGGCAGAGCGCCGGTGAATCGGGTGCGTCCGGCCGGAAACAGCGCCGCCACGGTGGCGCGTGCCGGGCCGTCGCCGATGACGGTCAGGGTCCACGCCCGGTCAGAGAGGCGGGCGAGCGCCTCGGCCAGCAGCCGGTAGGAGGCGAGCTTCACGTCGTCGCGCATCATGGCCACCGTCACCAGGCGGACCGGAGCATCCGGCGGCGACGGGCGATGGCGGACGGCGGAGAACAGGGCGGTGTCGCGAAAGGGCGGCAGGCGGAGGAGACGCGCGGGCGGGATGACCGGTGCCAGCCCCTCGGCATCCTCGGCGTGGAGGGCGGCCACCGCATCGGCCCGGGCCAGCGCCCGGTCGGCCAGCGCAAAGCACGGCGCCCACGGCCCGATCGCCCGTTTCAGCGCCCGGCTGGCTTCAATCGCTGCATAAGGCAGGCCGAAGGCATCGGCGAGCCGGGGGCCGAGGGTGTCCGGGGCCTTGTGATAGACATGATAGGTGAGCCAGAGATCCGGCCGCTCCGCGGGCTCGGCCTGCCAGCGGGCGAGGAGCCGGGCGGCGTCCGCATCGGCTTCGGCCAGCACGGCGGGGGCCCGGGCCGGATCCGGGATCCACAGCCGCAGCCGGCTCGGCGTCATCACCTCGTGGCCGAGCGCGGCGAGGCGGGCGCGGATCTGCCGGGCCATCACCAGATCCCCCGAGGGCACGGGATCGTCGATGGGCTTCAGCGGCGTGAACAGGGCGATCCGCATGTCACGCGCAGCACGGGCAGGCCGGGCCGTGGGCGGGGGCGTCGCCGGCGAGCGGATGGCCGGTCAGAAGTCCGGCGATGCGGTCGATGCCGGGCTCGCAGGAAAAGCGCGCCCGCACCCGGCTGGCCGCTTCCGCCCCCAGCGCCTGCCGGCGGACGGGGTCGCGGAGGAGGGCAGCGATCGCCGCGGCAAGCGCTGCCGGATCGCGTTCGGGCACCAGCAGGCCGGTCTCGCCGTCGTCGATGATCTCGGGCACGGCAGATACCCGGGTGGAGACCGCCGGCACGCCGAGGGCGGCGGATTCCATCAGCACATTCGGCAGCCCGTCGCGGTCGCCGGATTTCGTGATGCGGCAGGCGAGCACGAACAGGTCGGCGGCGGCATAGGCGGCAAGGACGGCGTCGCGCGGCTGCGCCCCCTGCCAGACGATGCGGTCGGCGATGCCCAGCCGGTCGGCGAGCGCCCTGAGCTTCGGCAGCTGCGGGCCACCGCCGATATGGGTTAAGGTCCAGGCCAGATCCTTGAGCTTGCCGAGCGCCTTCAGGACGTCGTCGAGACCCTTCTTCTCCACCGCCCGGCAGACGGAAAGGAGCCGCACCGGCTCGCCCGAGCCATCGCGCGCCGGGCGCTGCGGCGGGGCGGGGAAGCGGGCGAAGTCGAGGCCGTGATAGATGAGGTGGACCTTGTCCGGATCCCGGGTCAGGCTCTTCAGATAGGTGGCGTTGGCCCCGGTGCAGGTGTTGCCCCAGACGCTGGCGTCGATCTTGCGCGAGAGCTCGGCGGCGGGCGTCGTCCAGATGTCCTTGGCATGGGCCGAGAAGGACCAGGGCAGGCCGCGCATCAGCGCCGCATAGCGGGCGACGGACGCCGGCGTGTGCAGGAAATGGACATAGATGAGCCCGACATCCTCGGGCAGCTCGCGCGCCAGCACCGCGGCCTGGCCCCAGCGCCGGAAGCGGCCGGCGGAATGGTCCCCGGCGAGATCGGTGCGGAAGGCGGCCTCCGCCGCGCCATAGCCCGGCAGGGTTTCGGCAAGGGCCCGGCCGGCGGCGACCCGCTTCGGATCATCCTTCAGATATTCCGGCAGATAGAGCACGGGCGCGGTGATCTCGCGGTGGAGATCGTGCAGGTGCGGATCTGTCGGATGGCGCAGCGAGACGATCAGCAGGTCGAGACCGCGCTTCTGGAGCCCCAGGATTTCCTGGGCGATGAAGGTTTCCGACAGGCGCGGATAGCCCTTCACCACGATGGCGATCCGGGAACGGGACATCGTCGGCTCAGACCACGTGCAGCCGCGGGGCGGGCACGTCGCGCCGGCGGGAGAGAATGTCGGCCACCCGGTCGCCGATGGTGTCGAGGCCGGAGAGCAGGTGCTCCAGACCGGCGGCCGAGGGCGGCGGGGCGTCGGGCAGGGCGGCCAGCGCCTCGGTCATCGCCGCCACATCGGGATAATGGTCGATGGGCAGCACGCGCACGAGACCCACTTCCTCGGCCCGCGCCGCCCGGATCGCCTGCTCCATGCGCGGCACGACCCGCGGCACGAGGAGGGTCGGCCGGTCGAAGGACAGGATCTCGCAGAAGATGTTGTAGCCGCCCATGCCGACGATGGCCGCAGCATCGCGCATCAGCGGCTCGATGGTCGGGGTGAAGCGGATCTGCTCGACATCGGGCAGGGCCTCCACCCGGGCCTGGAAGGCCGCCTGGCTGGCGCTGTCCATGAACGGCCCCATGACGATGAGGCAGGGCAGCAGCCTGTGGGTGCCGGATTCATAGGCGCGCAGCACCCAGTCCACCAGCTCCGCGCCGTCGCCGCCGCCGCCGGGGGTGACGAGGATATAGGGCCGGCCCTCGAAGGGCGGCGTCACGGCGGGCATGGCGGCCGGCAGGGTGCGGCGCAGATAGCCGGTGAAGATCTCCTTTTCCCGCACGCAGGCGGGCAGGTCGATGCCGGCCAGCGGGTCGTGGATCTCCGGCAGGCCATAGAGCCAGATCTCGTGATAGAGCTCGGCCAGCGCCTCGGGGGCGCCCTTGCGGGCCCATTCCTCGCGCAGCGTCTCCGGATCGTCCATCACGTCGCGCAGGCCGAGGATGCAGCGGGTGCGGGTGCCGGCCAGCCGCTCCAGGGTCGGACGCACCTCGCCGCGCAGGCCCAGCGGCTCCTTGTCGACGATGAAGATGTCGGGATCGAACACCTGGGCGGTGTGCTCGATGATGGAGGCGCGGATCTGCAGGGTCTGCTCGGTGTCGATGTGCAGGCTGAGCGAGGTGTAGTCGCCATTGCGCAGCTTGATGACCCCGGGCACCCGGACGAAATCCACCCGGGCGCGGAAGTCGAACGAGCCGATGATCGGCGATCCGGACAGGATCAGCACCGACATGTCGTCGAAGCGCTCGACGAGGGAGTGGGCGATTGCGCGGCAACGGCGCAGGTGACCGAGCCCGAACGAGTCGTGGCTGTAGATCAGGATGCGCGGACGGTTGACGAACATGTCGGTCGGTCGATCCTGACTTCACCTGAGGGACGACAGGCAGCCCTGCCGGGGGCGGGGGATCCGCCCGGGGAGGAGGCTCGATGGCGCCGGACATCCTGTCGGGCGACAGCAGGCAGCCTGCCTGTCCGTCGTCCCGAGCATCCGTAGCCGCCAACGGCGCATCCGTCCAGTGCTGGCGTCCGGCGGGGTGCCGGAGTTAAGCTGTGTGTGACCAGGGTGCCAGAGGCCGCCGCTTCACCGGAAACGCCATGCAGAAGACTCTTTTCGGCTATATCTGGCGCTTCAGCGCACCTCAGCAGGGGCTCATCCTGCTTATAACGGTGTTCTCTTTCCCCATCCTCTACATGAGTCTGGAGCTTCCGAAGTGGATCGTCAATGACGCGATCTCCTCGAAGCACTTTCCACGCGAGATATTCGGCCACGAGCTGGAGCAGATTCCCTATCTGATGCTGCTGTGCCTCGGATTTCTGGGGCTCGTGATCGCGAACAACCTCGTCAAATATGTCCTGAACGTCTACAAGGGCATCGTCGGCGAACGCATGCTGCGGCGTCTGCGCTACCAGCTGTTCGAGCAGGTCATGCGCTTCCGCCCCGCCCATTTCCGCAAGGTGAGCTCGGGCGAGCTTATCCCGATGATTACTTCCGAGGTGGAGGATCTCGGCGGCTTCATCGGCGACTCGATCGCGGTTCCGGCTTTCCAGGGCGGAACACTGATCGTCTATGTCGTCTTCATCTTCGTTCAGGATCCGCTCCTCGGCGCCGCGGCGATTTCGCTCTATCCGGTGCAGGCCTATATCATTCCGAAGCTGCGGCGGAAGGTGATCCTGCTGTCGCGCGAACGCATCCGCAACGTGCGCCGCATCTCGGATCGCATCGGCGAAAGCGTGGGCGGGATCCTGGAGATCCACTCCCACGATACCGCCGACTGGCATAAGGCCGATCTTTCCAACCGCCTGTACGAGAATTATCTCATCCGATTTGAAATTTACAAGCGAAAATACCTTATCAAGTTCATTAACAATTTCATGAACCAGCTGCCGCCATTTTTCTTTTATGCGATCGGCGGTTATTTTGTCATCAATGGGCAGATGAGCTTTGGTGCGCTGGTCGCGGTGCTT
>JBBSSF010000038.1:0-13775 GCA_038242345.1 Hyphomicrobiales bacterium | reverse complement strand
GCCGGCGGTTTGCTTTCTGTGGCACTTTCCCTGAGGTCGCCCTCGCCGGGCGTTACCCGGCGCCGTGTTTCCATGGAGCCCGGACTTTCCTCCCCGGCGGCCTTTCGGCCCTTGCCGGAGCGGCCGTCCGGCCGGCTGGCGCGTCCGGGTTAAGGGTTTGCCGCGCCCCGGTCAAGGCAAGGCGGGCGAAGGCTCCGTCGCGCCGCAGGGGATTTCCCGTCCGTCCCGGCGCGCCCGCCTCCGGGCGGAGCGCCTGTCCCTCAGGCGATCCGGCTTCCGCGGCGCCCGAAAAAGCCTTCCGGCCCAGCGCATCCTGCCCTGGCGCGCGACGCGCCGACCGCACGCCCGCGCCGGAAGATCTGCGGATTTCTCACCGGTTCCGGAGCCATGAGACATCCCCATCGCACAAGGGCCCCCTTTCAGGGCCCCCGGTCTCAGCGGGCCGGCGGCACCCAGCCGTCCTTGCGCGGACGGGCGGTGTGGGCGGAGCCGATCAGGGTGTCGCTGGTCTGCGCCGTCGCCTTGCGGCCGGCCGGACGGATCACCGCACCATCGGGATCCGTGGAGGTCCGGGCAACCGTCGCGGCCGCGGGGGCAGCAGGCGCCGCCTTCGGACGCACGAAGCCGCCGGGCTCCATGGAGGCGAGCGTGGTGGCGGCGGCCGGCGTCGCCCGGGCGTCGGCGACCGCCGGACGGATCAGCCCGCCGGGCTCGGAGATGGCAATGGCGGTGGTCGGGGCCGCGGTCTCGCCCTTGCGGGGCGCGCCCTTGCCCGGCTCCCAGCCGGCGGCCACCATCAGCTTCTTGGCGGTGGCGCAATAGCGCCTGGTGGAGGCGCTCATCCGCTCGGCGCCATGGCCGGCATGATAGCGCAGGATGGTGCCGCAGATGTCGCCGCCGGCCAGCTTGTGGGCACCGGCCAGATAGGCGAGGCCGAAGGTGAGATTGGTCTTCGGCTCGTACAGACCGGCGGCCGAGCCGCCATAGCCCATGCCGCGGGCGGTGGCATACTTGATCTGCATCAGGCCGATGGCGCCGGCGCCGGAGCGGGCGCGCGGATTCCAGCGGCTCTCGATGGTGACGACCGCCTCCGCCAGCTCCGGCGGCACGCCATGGGTCGAGGCGATCTGGCGAACCATCTGCCGGGTCGAGACGTTGTCGGAGGGCGGAACGCTTGCAGTCCGGGTCCGGGTCCGGGGAAGGGCAGCTGCCGGGCGGGCCTCGGTCCGCGCCTCTGTCGATGCCGCCTGGTCCGCGGCGGCGTGCATCTCGGCCGGCAGCAGGCGTCCGCCTGCGGTCTCGGCATGAGCCCGTCCGGAAGCGGTCGCAAGGGCTGAAACCGAGAGGACGAGGGCGACGGCTGCGGGAAGGCGGCAACGAGAAAGGCGACGGGCAAGGAATGCATTCATGCCGGGGGATCCTGTGGCCATTGGCGATGGCTTCGAGGAAGCCGCCAGCATCCGGCGACAATGGGTTCCGCACGATCACGAAATATTTCGTCATGTTACGTGAAATCGGGCAGACTGGCGGCCGTCCGGCCGGATCATGGCGACGGCAAGGCGACTCTTCGGACAGAGCAAGGCCGGGAATCGACGCAAATCGCTGTTAATATTAGTAAATTTCCGTTTACCCTGTTTTGGGGCCGCTCCGGACCTTACGGTGCGGTCATTCTTGCAGTTATCGCGTGTGCGAAATGAATGCTGCGGTTGCGTCCGATTCCCGCTCCGGGAATCGGGACGCCGCGCCGGCGGCGGGATCTGCGGCCACAGCCGAGCCCGGGCCCCCGCACCGCGCGGATGGGCGGGCGCTGCGGCAAGCCGGTCGCCGTCTTCCCTTTTCCCCCTCCCTTGGCCTATAAGCGGCGTCAAATTTCCGTAAGACGCGACGCGCGCGCGGAGCCCCCGGCAATCCGGCCGGACGTGGCCCGGGGTGCGGCGGCTAACTCAAGGGGCGGGCCCATGGCCGGACATTCCCAGTTCAAGAACATCATGCACAAGAAGGGCGCCGCTGACGCCCGCCGCTCCAAGATCTTCGGCAAGCTCGCCCGCGAGATCACCGTGGCGGCCAAGCTGGGCCAGCCCGACCCGAAGATGAATCCGCGCCTGCGTCTGGCGATCCAGAACGCCCGCGCCGAGAACATGCCCAAGGACAACATCGACCGCGCCATCAAGAAGGCGCTGGGCGCCGACGGCGATGATTTCCAGGAAGTGCGCTATGAGGGCTATGGCCCGGGCGGCGTCGCCGTCATCGTCGAGACCCTGACCGACAACCGCAACCGCACGGCCTCCGTCGTGCGCGCCGCCTTCACCAAGTCCGGCGGGGCGCTGGGCGAAACCGGCTCGGTCGCCTTCATGTTCGACCGCATCGGCGAGATTTCCTATCCGGCGAAGGCGGGCGACGCGGACAAGGTCATGGAAGCCGCCATCGAGGCCGGCGCCGATGACGTGCAGTCCGACGAGGAAGGCCATGTGATCCAGTGCGCCTTCGAGTCCATCGGCGAGGTGTCCGAGGCGCTGACCGCGGCGCTGGGCGAGCCGGAGACGGTGAAGGTCGTCTGGAAGCCGCAGAATCTCGTGCCCGTCGATGACGAGAAGGCCGAGACGCTGATGAAGCTGGTCGGCGTGCTGGAAGACGATGACGACGTGCAGTCGGTCTTCGCCAATTTCGAGATTTCCGAGACGGCCCTGGCGAAGCTGTCGGCGGCCTGAGGCTGGCGGGGGGCCGCGCGCTTTTCCATGGCGGGCGGACCCGGTTTCCCCCGGAGCGCTTTCCGCACGCTCCGGCTCGCGGAGAACGCTCCAGTCTCTTGATCTTGGGCATTTTCTTCACGCGAACCGGTAGCCACTTCGCTTGAAAATGCTCTAGGCTGACGCACCCGTCGCCCGCGGCCTCCCACATCGGGGCGAGCGGGCGTTTCCCGTTCCGGACCGCGCCTCTCTTCTCCCCGCGCGGTCGCCCCGTCCCTTAAGCCGGACCGGATGCGCGAAGGACCCGACGACACATGAGAGCCACCCTCGAACGGGCCCATCTGCTCAAGTCGCTGTCGCATGTCCACCGGGTGGTGGAGCGGCGCACCACGATCCCGATCCTGTCCAACGTGCTCATCAAGGCCGTGGACGGCGAGCTGCGCCTGAAGGCCACCGACCTCGATCTGGAAGTGTCGGAAGTCGTCCCGGCCCTCGTCGAGCAGGCGGGCGCCACCACGGTGCCGGCCTATCTGCTGCACGACATCGTGCGCAAGCTGCCCGATGGCGCCCAGGTGCAGATCGAGACCGCCCCCGACGGCTCGTCGCTCCTCATCCGCTCCGGCCGCTCGCGCTTCACCCTCCAGATGCTGCCCGAGCAGGATTTCCCGGACATCACCGCCGGCGCGTTCCCCTTCACCTTCATCCTGCCGGCGCTGGAGATGAAGAAGCTCATCGACAGCACCCAGTTCGCGATCTCCAACGAGGAGACGCGCTATTATCTGAACGGCATCTATCTCCACACCCTCAACACCCCCGAGGGTCCGATGCTACGCGCGGTGGCCACCGACGGGCACCGTCTGGCCCGCGCCGAGCTGCCGGCGCCGGCGGGCTCGGAGGGGATGCCCGGCGTCATCGTGCCGAAGAAGACCGTGGGCGAGATCCAGCGCCTGATCGAGGATCCGGCCGCCGAGCTGACCGTCGAGCTGTCCGACGTCAAGATCCGCCTGACGCTCGGCCCGGTGGTGCTGACCTCCAAGCTCATCGACGGCACCTTCCCGGACTACATGCGCGTCATCCCCCAGGGCAACGACAAGGAAATGCATCTCGACCGCAAGAGCTTCGCCGAAGCGGTCGATCGCGTCTCCACGGTGTCCAGCGAGCGTGGCCGGGCGGTGAAGCTGTCGCTGTCCGACAACAGGCTGGTGCTCACCGTCACCAACCCGGATTCCGGTTCGGCGACGGAAGAACTGTCGGTCGACTATGAGTCCACGCCGCTGGAGATCGGTTTCAACAGCCGCTATCTCCTCGACATCGCCGCCCAGCTTGAAACCGATACCGCGGTGTTCCGGCTGGCCGATCCCGGCTCGCCCACCCTCGTCTATGACAAGGGCATCACCCGGGCGCTCTATGTGCTGATGCCGATGCGGGTGTGATGGGGATCCCGGGCGAGGGGGGCCGGGTCCGGGTCGCCGGGCTCCGGCTCACCGATTTCCGCAATCATCACGAGACCCGCCTCGATGCCGGGGCGGGTCATGTCGTGCTCGTCGGCGAGAACGGCGCCGGCAAGACCAATCTGCTGGAAGCCGTCTCCTTTCTCTCTCCCGGCCGCGGCCTGCGCCGGGCGACCCTGGAGGAGCCGGCCCGCAAGGGCGGCCCCGGCGGCTGGGTCGTCTCGGCCGATGTGGACGGATCCGAGGGCCGCGTCACCATCGGCACCGGCATCGAGCCCCCGGCGGGCTCTCCGCCCCGGGCCCGCCGGCTCCGCATCGATGGGGCCGATGCGCCGACCGTTGACGCGCTGTCCGATCATCTCTCGGTGCTGTGGCTGACGCCGGCCATGGACGGGCTGTTCACCGGCGCGACCTCCGACCGCCGCCGCTTTCTCGACCGCATGGTGCTGGCCATCGACCCCGGCCATGCCCGCCGCGCCATCGACTATGAGAAGGCGCTGCGCGAGCGCAACCGGCTGCTGGAGGGCCATCGCCCGGATCCGGCCTGGCTGGATGCGCTGGAAGCCGAGATTGCCGCTTTGGGCGTCGCCATCGCCGCGGCCCGGCGCGAGCTGGTCGACTGTTTCCGCGATGTCGCCGCCGGCTCTGCCGAGGCGGGGTCAGCCTTTCCCGCCGCCGGTCTGGCCCTGCAGGGCTCCATCGAGAGCGAGCTGACGGAGCTTTCCGCCACCGAGGTGGAGGACCGCTACCGCCAGCGTCTGGCCGCCGGCCGCTACCGGGATGCCGCCGCCGGGCGCACCCTCGAAGGCCCCCACCGCACGGATCTCGTCGTCACCCATCTGCCCAAGGCGATGCCGGCGGCGGACTCGTCCACCGGCGAGCAGAAGGCGCTGCTGATCGGCCTCGTGCTGGCGCACGCCCGGCTGGTGGCCGGGCTTACCCGGCGCACCCCCGTCCTCCTCATGGACGAGGTGGCCGCCCATCTGGATGCCCGCCGCCGCGCCGGCCTGTTCGCCGAACTGGACGCTCTCGGCGCCCAGGTGTGGATGACCGGAACCGATCCCGCCCTGTTTTCCGAACTCGGGGATCGCGGGCGGCTGTTCCGGGTGGCGGACGGGGCGGTTTACGACTGAGTCATTCGGGGGCCTCTGCCCCCGAACCCCTGACCGGGACGCCGGGGCTTCCCGGACCCTTTCCCTTTCTCATCAATTGATTCAGGGCAGCTTCGGCAGGCCGGAACTGAGGTTGCCGGCCCAGAGCGCAATCACCCGGGCGTCAGACTCCGTGCGCACGCAGAACGCTCCGGCCGGGCTGTCCATGCACGGCCCGAGATCAGCCGGCCACTGGCGCGGGTTCAGCGCCAGCATGGGGCCGGTGGCCAGCGCGTCGAGCCGGTAGATCTCCACGGATGGCCTTGCGGCCTTCATCCCGGCGGCGGTTTCCAGGTGGAACACCTCGGTAGCGCCGAAGCCGCTGCCGATGAGGAAGTCGAGCCCGGTTGCGGCATCCTGCACCCGGCAGGCGACGGGTGCCGTGCAGACGAGGACCAGCCCCGCTTCCTTCGCCGCTCCCGTGGCCGGGATGGCAGCCGCCGTTTCCGACGGAGTATCGGCGGCGGGTACCGCCGGGTGGGCGGATGCGGCGGCGGTGTCCTCGCCCATGCCCGCGGTCTCGAAGACCTGCGGGATGGTCACGGCCCCGGCCTCGGGGGCGACGGTGATCTCGGCTTCAAAGCGGGTGCCATCGGCGGCTTGGCCGGTGACTGTCCAGCGCCCGGGCTCAAGGCTGGTCTCCCACGGGCCGGTGATTGCGTCGGGCAGGGCGACCGCCTCGCCGGCCTGACCATCCAGCGGCACCGCCGACCACGACACGGCGACGCCGTCGGCAGGCCCGCCGGCCGTCAGCACCACGGGGAGGGGAGCCGTCTCCGCCCGGCTGAGCGGCCGGACAAGCGGCATCACCCCCGGGCGAATGCCGGAGACCCAGCCATCCTCTGGCGGCGACAGGCTATAATCCATCTCGGTATCGCGGCCGAACAGCCGGCAGCGCGGTTCCGCGATGAAATGACTGCCCGGCGGCTCGAACTGCCAGCTTCCGCACGTCTGGTCAGCGGCGCAGAGCGCCTGACACCGGGGTGCGGTGCCATCGGCGGGGAATGCGGGCTGGTCCGGCGCGGTCGCCGTCGGGCCGAAGCTGCGGCCGGTCGGCTCCAGGGCGACGCCGGGCATCGGCTCGCTGCCGGGGAAATGCTCCGCCGGCGGCTCCCCGGTGGCGGCGACCGTCTGCATCAGCGCGTCGGCCAGCCCCGCGGCATCATTGGCGGCCAGATAGCGCCCGCCGGTTTCCTCGGCCAGGCAGGCGACGGCCGCCCCTTCCTTCTTCGACAGGCCGAAGCCCACCACATGGGCGGTGAAGCCGACGCCGCCCTGTTCCAGCTCCCGGGCGAGGGCGCACGGATCGGCATCGCAGGATTCGATGCCATCGGTGACGAGGATGACGGTCGCCTTTTCCTCGGTGTAGCGCAGCTCGCCGGCGGCCCGGCGCACGGCCTCGGTCAGCGGCGTCTTGCCGATGAATTTCATCCCGGCGATGGCCTCGCGGATGGCCGGCACGGTACCGGGGCCGGGCGGCACGATCAGCTCGATGTCGCCGCAGTCGCCCTTCACCCGGTGTCCATAGGCCATCAGGCCGACGGAGCGCCCCTCCGGCAGTCCGTCCAGCACCGTGGTCACGGTCTCCCTGGCAATCTCGGCCTTGGTGCGCCCGTCGATGCGGCCGGCCATGGAGCCGGAGCCATCCAGAATGAGAATGGTGTTTGCCCCGTCGGCCAGCGCCGGGCCGGCGGGGGCGGCAAGGGTCGCAAGGAGGCCGGCGAGGGCGGCAAGTCCCGGGCGGAAGCGGCGGGGGAGCTGGTCGCGCATGTCGATCCTTTCGGGCAACCAAGAGGCGAGAACGTCTCTCGTCCCTGCCGGTCAGGATCTCTGTATGCGAGTCAATATTTCGTGAGATCGAGGCAGCAACAGAAGAGCGTTCTCATTCACTGTTCTGGCGGATCATGTATGGATCCGCTTTTGCCAGCGAGCGTCATGATCCAATGATCTGCGACTGATCCGGGTCCCCCGGGCCGGAACTGCAGCCGGCTGCGGGGGACGGAGATGCATGTCGACGGTCCGCCCGGTAGCGGGCGCAATCCTCGACGAAGCGCAGGCGGGCGGAATGGCCGAAACCCTCGGCATCGGCCTTGGCGCGGCAGGCGTCGATGGCCCTTACCCGGCAGGCGACCCGGTCGGGAACCGGAATCTGTCGTGGCCTGGCGTCGTGTCCGGTTCGGTCAATTCCCCGGACAGGGCCGGTGGCTTCTCCGTGGACCGAGGAAGTGGGGCTGACAATCACTGATTGCAGTGACTGGCGGACTTCGCTATGGTGCGCTGGCTATTACAATGCCGAGTTCGCCCTTCCCGACAAGAAAAAGTCTTTCCGCCATGCGCTTCTCCGTGAAATTCACTCAAAATAGGAGGAGCTTGCTTCGATTTTATATATTTCATTTTCTTAAATATGGGCTGCTCCTATGTCTATTGCTTTATGCAATTCTGATGGGATTGGAATATAAAGTATTCATTACATTTGGATTTACAGAAAATATATTATTTTATAACGCAATTATTGCGGCCTTGCCGCCGATAGTCATCTACAGCCTGTTGATTGCCATGCAGTCCCCGGAGAAGCACATCTCCCTGACAGCGGACGAAAGAGGGATTGCACTTGAGACGCGCCATGCCGCGTTGGTTCTGTTCTGGCGCGGGATTTCGGCGATCCGCGAGGAGGCGGGGTATTTCGTGCTCAAAGTCGATGCTCTCCATTATCTCCTTCCCCGCAAGGTCTTTCAGGGGGCTGGCGAGGCCGCGCAGTTCAAGGCGTTCGTCCAGGACATGATCAAGACCCACCGCGGCGAGGGCTGACGGGCGAAGACGTCGGAGCGGCGCGGGGCGGTCAGCACCTCGAGCGCTTGGGTCTCACTCGCCGATATGGCGCAGCTCCTGGGTGGCGGAGATCGTGCAGGGGGAGAGCTCGGTCCACGTGGTCAGCGTCCAGTCGAGACGCAGATGGTCGGGGGCGATCAGCTCCAGCCGGGCGCTGCTCACCTGGTCGCGGCGGGCGATGTCGGCGCGCTGGACCCGGGGGCCGTCGGCCCGCCACGGCTGGGCCTCCTGATTGCGGGCCGGATTGGCGGCGCGCCAGGCGCTCTCCAGGGTCGTGCCCGCAAAGCCGTCCGTCCAGCGGATGCGGACCGGCCGGGCGGAGCGGAACTGCGCTTCCAGATAGGCCCGCGCCAGCGCCGTGTGCGGCCCGCAGGACACTTCCATCACCCGGCTCTCGGCCTGCCACACCCCGTCGAGCGGCACCTGAGTCGCGTCGGTGGCCCGGGCCGGCCCGGCCGACACGACGACGAGGGCGAGGACGCCGGGGAACACGAAAGCGGAGAGAATCGCCGGCCGGGGACGAGACCGGCCGTCAGCCGGTCCGGAGGGCCGGGAACCGGGGCACGCAGGGGAGCGCACGGGCAGCCGGCGCGTCGGGCTCAGGGCGGCGGGGCCGGGATGCGGGCGGGGCATGGGGTGCTGCCTGCGCACGGGGAACGACAGAGGCCGCCGGAAGAGACGCGGGGGGAGGGGACGGACCCGCGGGCCGGGTCCGTCCGGATCAGGCTCAGGCCTTCTGGGCGCGCTCGATCGCCTCGACGATCAGCTTCTCGGCGACGTCCACGTCCGCCCAGCCGGTGACCTTCACCCACTTGCCGGGCTCCAGGTCCTTGTAGTGCTCGAAGAAGTGCTCGACCTGCTTGATGACGATCTCGGGAAGGTCCTTGTAGGTCTTCACGTTGTCATAGCGCTTGGTGAGCTTGGCGGACGGCACGGCGAGGATCTTCTCGTCATTGCCCTTCTCGTCCGACATCATGAAGACGCCGATCGGGCGGCAGCTCATCACGGCGCCGGGAACGACCGGGCGCTGGTTGACGACGACCACGTCGATCGGGTCCCCGTCCTCGGACAGGGTATGGGGCACGAAGCCATAATTGCCCGGGTAGCGCATGGGCGTGTAGAGGAAGCGGTCGACGAAGAGGCAGCCCGCCTCCTTGTCCATTTCGTACTTGATCGGCTCGCCGCCCACCGGGACCTCGATGATGACGTTGATGTCCTTGGGCGGGTTCTTGCCGATCGGGATCGCGTCGATGTTCATGGGCGTTGCTTCCTCTGGATGGAAGGGATGTCTCTCGGAGCGGCAGGTGCCCGGACTCCTGTCCGGAATCCCGCGCCTCTGGGGGGCTGTGCCCTGACCGGGACGCCACCCCCCGGTGTCTCCCGCGGCCCAACGCTGTAGCCGTCCCGAAGAGCGGACGCAATCTGTCACAAAGACTTGGGGGGTGATGCGCGCGAGGGTGCGGAAGCGCTGCCGGAATCGAGCGCGGCGCGCACCCGGACGGCGATGTCCTGCCGGCGGAACGGCTTTTGCAAGAGCGCCGCGCCCAGAGCCTCCGCGCCATCGCGCATCAGGATGTCGTCCTCCGCATAGCCCGACATGAACAGGATCCGCAGGCCGGCCATGCGATTCCGCAGCCGTTCGGCCAGCACGCGGCCGTTGAGCGGGCCCGGCAGCACGACATCGGTGAGAAGCAGCGCGAAGCCCGTCCCCTGGCCGGCGACCGCCTCGGCCTCCGCGCCGCTGCCGACCGCATGCACCCGGTAGCCGAGGCCGAGCAGGGTGGCAGCGACATGTTCGCGCACGAGCTCGTCATCCTCGACGAGGAGGATGCTTTCCGTGCCCGTGGGGACCGGCGATCCGCCGGCGGCGGGCGGAAGGGCCGCGTCGCCGCTGCGCTCGGCCGGCAGGTAGAGGCGGACCGTGGTGCCCTTGCCGGGCGTGCTCTGGATGTCGGCGTGGCCGCCGCTCTGGTGGACGAAGCCATAGACCATGGCGAGGCCGAGGCCGGAGCCGTGGCCGGGTTCCTTGGTGGTGAAGAAGGGCTCGAAGGCGCGCGCTCGGGCGGCCCGGTCCATGCCGCTGCCGGTATCGCTGACCGACAGGCGCACATAGCGGCCGGGCTCGACGCCGGGATGGGTCTCGATGAAATCCGCATCGACATGGACGTTGCGGGTCTCGATGGTGAGCACGCCGCCGTCCGGCATGGCGTCCCGGGCGTTCAGGGCGAGGTTGAGCAGGGCGGTTTCCAGTTGCCCGGGATCGGCCATCGCCTGCCAGGGCGGGGCCTCCCGGGAAACCCGCACCTCGATTCGCTCGCCGAGGGTCCGGGCGAGCAGGTCCCGGGTGTCGTCGACGAGCGCCCCGACATCCACCGGGCGCGGCTCCAGCGGCCGGCGCCGGGCAAAGGAGAGCAGACGGTCGGTGAGGGCGGAGGCGCGCTCGGCCGCCGTCAGCAGCAGGCGGGCCGCGGTCGCGGCAATGCGGTTGTCGCCGACGGTTTCCACGATGATGTCGCCATTGCCGAGGATGACGGTGAGGAGATTGTTGAAATCGTGCGCGACCCCGCCGGTGAGCTGGCCCAGCGCCTCCATTTTCTGGGTCTGGCGCAGCTGCGCCTCGATCTCGCTCTGGCGGGTGCGGTCGGTCAGCACCACCGTCAGGCCGTCCTCGAACGGAAAGGCGCGGATGTCGAGGACGCGGCCGTCCCCCGGGTTGGTGAGACCCGCCGTGACGGGCCGGCCCTCGGTCATGGCGGTTTCCAGCCGCGTGCGCACCCGCTCGGCGGCAAGCTCGGGTGCGGCTTCCCACAGCGACCGGTTCCGGTCGAGCCGGCCGGAGACCATCGCGGACGCGCCGGGGTTGGTGTAGCGCACCCGCCAGTCGCGGCCGACCACGCACACCCCGTCGGAGATGGACGACAGGATGCGGGCGAGTTCCGCCCGGGCGCTCTCGGCCTCGGCCCGGGCCTGGGCCTGCGCCGTCCGCGCCTCTTCCCCGGCGGCGCGGGCGTCGAGCGCCTCCAGCCGCGCGGAGACGATCTGGGCGATCTGCACGAGCAGGGATTCGTCCGTCTCGGTGAAGTCGCCGCTGTCCCGGTCGGTGAGCTGGAGCAGGCCGAGGCTGGAGCCGTCGCGCCCGATCAGCGGCGCCGCCAGCCAGCCGCGCATGGGCGGATGCCGGGCCTTCTCGGTGCCGAAGCCGCGCCAGGCCGGATGGGAGACGAGTTCGGCCTGGGTCAGCCGCATCGGCCGGTTGTCGCGGCAGACCAGCCGGTAGATGCCGCTGCCATCCGACGGGGTGTCATAGGTCCGCCAGCCGGCATAGCGCTCGCTGAACGAGATGGCATGGACCGACTGGGCGAAGTCCGCATTGCGGGTGACGCTGGCGATCGACTGGTGGGCCGGGATGATGATCCGGATCCATTCGGTGGCGATGCGCAGCAGGGTGTCGACGTCTGTGGCCGCTGCCAGATGGGAGACGGCCTCGGCATGGTGTTCGAGCTGGCGGGTATAGGCCTGCTCCTCGGCGAGGCGTCGGCGGGAGCGCCGGGCGGCGAGGATCAGGAAGGCGAGCACGAGCGCCAGCCCGAGGAGCGCGATCGCCAGCACCCAGAGGACATGGAGGCGCCAGGCCGCGAGCACCGGCGCAAGCGAGATCGTCGCGACGGCGCGCAGGGACCCGTCGCCCACCGGGCGGGTCTGCTCCAGGGTGTCGTCGGGGGCGGCCAGCAGGTCGGCGGCGGGGCCGGGCGGGCTCGCCGGCGGCTTCTCGGCGGCCTCGCCCGTCTCGTCGCTGGCGATCGACAGGCCGCTCTCGGCCACCAGGCGGAAATGGCCGTTGAGGGGCGGGCTGAGGGTCAGCGCGTTGCGGAACACCACGTCGGCCGGAAGGGCGACGGCGACGAGGCCGGACCCGCCATCGGGAAGCGGCACGGGCCGCAGGCGCACCACATAGCCCGGGTCCGCCCTGGCCTCCCCCGGCAGCAGGATGAAGCGCGGCGCCGCCACGGCCGAGGGCAGGCGGGCGATCGCCAGCTGGAGCACCCGGGCCCGGGACCCGGCGGCATCGACGGCGATGGCGCCATCGGGCGCCAGCAGCAGCGTCGGCATGGCCTGATCGAAGATGCGGGCCATCTGCTCGGTGGCGCGCAGGAAATCGGGCCGGGCGCCGGGATCGGTGATCGCCCGGGCGGCATCGAGATCCGTCTGCATCAGCTGCGTCATGTGGTCGACCCGGCGCAGGCTGGCCTCCAGCCGCCGGAGGCCATGGTCGACGGCGAAGGTCATCCAGATCTGGGTCTGGTCGATCCGGGCCCGACGGTCGCGGACCAGATGGACCGTCACCAGGAGGGCTGCGAGCGCCAGCACGGCGGCGATCATCACCCCCCGCGAACGCAGGCCGGTGCCGTGGGACGGAGCACGGGGAGAGGCAGCCAATTCGGAACCCTTCGTGGCAGGGGCTGCAGCGCCGGAATCCGGCCGGAGAGGCGGCGCCGCCCGAGGGGAAGCCTACCGAAATCCGCCCGTGGGAGCTATCCTCCTGACATCGCTTCGTGCGGCCGGGAGCCTGCGGTGCGCTTGACAACGCGCGGGAGGCACGGTCACTGTCCCGCCGCAATTTTCCGGGACACAGCGGCACCCAGCCGGGAGCCGTCGTGATCCCGCCAACGCGCCGGAGTTCAATGCTCAGCTATCTGGAATTCGAGAAATCGGTTGCCGACCTCGAAGGCAAGGTCCAGGACCTGCGCTCGATGTCGGCGCAGGGGCAGGGCGTGAATGTCGACGAAGAGATCGCCCGGCTCGAAGCCAAGGCTGCGGCGGCGCTGGCGGAGATCTATGCCAGGCTGACGCCGTGGCAGAAGACCCAGGTCGCGCGCCATCCGCGCCGGCCGCACGGGCTCGATTATATCGCCGGGCTGATCGACGGTTTCCTGCCGATGTCGGGCGACCGCGCCTTCGGCGAGGATGCCGCCATCGTCACCGGTCTCGGCCGCTTCCGCGGTCGTGCCGTCGCGGTGATCGCCCACGAGAAGGGCAGCGACACCCAGAGCCGGCTGAAGCACAATTTCGGCATGGCCAAGCCCGAGGGCTATCGCAAGGCGGTGCGCCTGATGGCGCTGGCCGAGCGCTTCGGCCTGCCGGTGATCTCCTTCGTCGATACCGCCGGCGCCTATCCCGGCATCGACGCCGAGGAGCGTGGCCAGGCGGAGGCGATCGCCCGGTCCACGGAGGCCTGTCTGGCCCTCACCGTGCCCAATGTCGCGATCATCATCGGCGAAGGCGGCTCCGGCGGCGCGATCGCCATCGCGGCCACCAATCATGTCCTGATGCTGGAACATTCGATCTACAGCGTGATCTCGCCGGAAGGCGCGGCCTCGATCCTGTGGCGGGATTCCGCCCGGGCCCAGGACGCGGCCACCAGCATGCGCATCACCGCCCAGGACCTGATGAAGTTCGGCATCATTGACGAGATCGTGACCGAGCCCACCGGGGGCGCCCACCGGGCGCCGGAAACCGTCATCGCGGCCACCGGCGACGCCATCGCCGCCGCGCTGGCCAGCTTTGACGGACTTGATCCCGTCGCGGTGCGCCAGCGCCGGCGCGAGAAAGTCCTCGCCCTCGGCCGCACGCTCTGAGCGCAGCCGGCCGGCCGGCGG
>JBBSSF010000037.1:0-13815 GCA_038242345.1 Hyphomicrobiales bacterium | reverse complement strand
CGCTTCAGCCACTGGAAGCCGGTGTCCGACGACAGCTTGCGGCGCACGGTGTCGGTGTCGAGCTCGGGCAGCACCGTCGCCAGCGCCTCCATGGCCTCGTCGACGTCGATGATCTTGCGCGGCTCGGCATAGAGGGAGGCGGTGCGGATGTCGGTGGCGAGCGTCTCGCCATTGCGGTCGAGAATGTCCGGCCGGGCGGCGGACACGGAGTCCTGGGCGGTCAGATAGGCGACCGACGGCCGGTCCGGCGTCAGGCCGAACCACACCAGCCGGCCGGCGATGGTCACATAGACGCTGGCAAACATCACGCCGGCCAGGATCAGCCGGCCATGCATGGCGTCGAACGGGGCGCGCGGCTTGGCCGACGCCTTGGAGCGACGCCGCAGGATGGCGGGAAGACGCAGGGGAAAGCGCATGGAACGTCCTCCTTCACCGGGCCGAATGGGTCGGGGCGGCAGCTTTGGCCGGCGCGGCATCGGCCGGCGAGGCCTCGGCCGGCGGAGCCTCGGGCTTGGGCACCAGGGGGATCTCGCTGATGTGGCCGATCTGGTCGGCCGAAATCGGGGCGAGCGCCAGCTTGTCCTTGAAGTGCTCGACGAGGGCCTGAAGCCGCGCCGGCTGGTCGAGCAGGCTCCACTCGGCCTTCAGGGTGGCGATGCGCTCATGCTCGTCGTCGATCTCCTGGGCGAGACGGGCGACCTCGCGGCCAGCCACCTCGGCATTCTTCTTCATCGCGTAGACCACCGCGGCGACGACCATCATCACGATCACCGTCACGATCCCGAGGGCGTTGATGAAGCGGGCCATTCGTCCCCTCCCCTTCAGACCGACACGGCAAGCCGCGGCACGCCGAGAGCGGCCGCATCGAGATCACGCGCGGGCGCAGCCGTCCGCTCGCCCGCCCGCAGGCGCGCCGACCGGGCGCGCGGATTGGTCTCCGTCTCCGCGGTCCCCGGCTCCACCGCCCCCTTCGCCACGAGGGTGAAGGTCGGATCCGGCACCGCGACTTCCGGCAGGTGGCGCGAGCCGCCGGCCCGGGTGCGGGAGCGGTCGGCCAGGAAGCGCTTCACGATGCGGTCCTCCAGGCTGTGGAAGGAGACCACGGCCAGCCGGCCACCGGGGGCCAGCACCCGCTCCGCGGCGGCCAGCGCCTCGGCCAGCTCGTCCAGCTCGCCATTCACCAGAATGCGCAGGGCCTGGAAGGTGCGGGTCGCCGGATTGATGGTCGGCCCGCCACGGGAGCGCGGCACCGCCCGGGCGATCAGCTCGGCGAGCTGGCCGGTGCGGGTGATCGGCGCCTCTTCCCGGGCCCGCACGATGGCGCGCGCGATGGAGACCGCATGGCGCTCCTCGCCGAGGATCGAGATCACCCGGACGAGATCGCGCGGCTCGAAACCGTTCACCACATCGGCCGCGCTCGGGCCATCGCAGGCCATGCGCATGTCGAGGGGACCGTCGAACCGGAAGGAGAAGCCGCGCTCGGCGGCGTCGATCTGCATGGAGGACACGCCGACATCGAGAACGACGCCATCCACCTGCGCCACCCCGAGGGCGGCAGCATGGGCGTCAAGCTCGCTGAAGCGGCCATGCACCAGGGTCAGCCGCCCCTCGGCCGCCGCCTCCAGCGCCCGGCCGGCAGCGATCGCCGTCGGATCGCGGTCGATGGCGATGACCGAGCAGCCGGCCGCCAGCAGCGCGCGGGTGTAGCCGCCGGCGCCGAAGGTGCCGTCGATGATGGTCGCCCCCGGCTTCGGCGCAAGCGCCTCCAGGACCTCGGCCAGCATCACCGGCAGATGGCGCGGATCGGGTTCGAACACGGAAGCGGTCATTGGGCCCCTCCCGGCGCCGCGCGGGGCGACCCGTCCAGCACGCTGAGCGCGCGCCGCATCGCCTCGGCCCGGTGGGCCGCGAAGCGCTGGGGCTCCCAGATCTGGAACTTGTAGCCCTGGCCGACGAACACGACCTCGGAGCCGATCCCCGAATGGGCCTTGATGGACTCGGTGAGCGACACCCGGCCGTCCGCATCGATCTTCAGGATCTCGGAGATGCCGAACAGGGCCGTGGCCAGGAAATCGTGATCGGCGGTCAGCGGGCGCACCCCTTCCAGTCGGCGCTCGATCTCCGCGATCAGAGCGTTGCCACCGGCATCCACGGCCGGCATGTGCGGCGAGGGAAAGCAGTAGAGCCCCTCGAACCCGTCTCGCGACAGGATCGACCGGAAGGGCGCAGGGACGGATACCCGCCCCTTGGCATCGAGCTTCATGGAATAATGAGACACGAAGCCGTGCATCGCCCGTCCCGTCCTGGGCCCTAGATCCCTCACTCGCTGGGAACGCTGTTCCCGTCGGCGGTCGGAGGACCGGCGCACGGATCCCGCTCACATGGGCGCAGAAAGCCCCGCGCCACCAAACTGGTGGCCGACGCATGCCCCTACTCGTTCCGGGATGATTTGGGATACCATGGGAGGTCATGGGCGTCAATGGAACGGGCTGGAGCACATCCGATGCCGGACGGATCCGACCCCCGGATTCAAGCATCCCGAGGGTTAATGAAGCCCTCACCAGACCCCTCGAATGCGTGCGATCGCGAGGGGCCGACAGCCCCCGGCAGGCAGGACTTAACCACCTGTTAAGACAGAAAAATCCTGCGACCACCGGGCCTCTGGCGGAGACAATAAAATTCTGCGTCCCCGCTTTTCCACAGTTATCCCCGCAATTCTTGCCGGGCCGTCGCATCCCCGTTGCGCGCCTGCTGCACCGCGAAAAACAGCCGCGACTCGGGCGGGCGACGGCGCCGGTGGGGCGTCGTCCCGGGTCATCCCGGGTCGCGGTGGGGCATCCGCCCATGGCTGTCCCATGGCGGCCCGGGCGCGGACGGAACGTCTGGAGCGGGGGGAAGCGGGAGATGCGGGCGGCCGCGGGGCGCGCCGGATCCGGCCGGGGCTCAATGCACCCGGCGGGCATCCCCGGTGATCGCGGCGCCGGCGGGCGTCAGCGGACAGGCAAGCAGGCGCGCCGGATCGACCGGGCCCGGCATCCGGATCCGGCCGGCGGGCACGGGCACGAAGCCCAGCGGCAGATAATAGGCCGGATCGCCGACGAGGATCACCAGATCATGGCCCCCTGCCCGGGCGGCATCGAGGGCGGCGGCCATCAGCGCCTTGCCGGCCCCCTTCTTCTGCACGTCCGGCCGCACGGCCAGCGGGCCCAGCAGCAGCGCGGGGTGCGCACCGACCCGGATCGGGGTCAGCCGGACCGAGCCGATGAGGACGAGCCCGTCGGTGGCGACAAAGGAGAGCGCGGGATCATGGGGCACGCCTTCCCGCAGCCGGTAGGCGGTCTTGGCATAGCGGCCCGGCCCGAAGGCCAGATCATTGATGAGGTTGATGTCGGCAGTGTCGGCAGGCTGTTCCAGCCGCGTCACGAAAGGCACGGAGAGCATGGGGAAAGGTCCGGTCAGGCAGGGCGTCGGGGGCCGGGCGGCCGCCCGGCTCTCCGGTCGGACCGGGAGGGGACGGCAGGCCTCAGGCACGGGGCGCGCGGGCGACATCGCGCAGCGTCACCGCGCGTCGTCGTCGCTCGCCAAGCCGGACCGGGCACCCGAAGGCCATCGTCTTTCCCGTCTTCCGTCCACCCTTCCTGGGATCCCGCGCGGCCGGAGGAGACACCCCCCGGACTGAAAGCCCGCGCGGACAGGTGCGGACGGTACCGCGCCTAGCACGCCTGCTCGCCGCCGTCCAGCCCGTCCCTGCGGCCTCCCGCGGCGCCCGCCCGCCACTGCTTCCCGGCCGCAACTCCTTAAAAGAAAGTTCCTTTCCCCTCGTGCACACCATTGACAGTCTCCCGGCCGCTCAAGGAAACTTGACCGCGTGGACACGGACGGCGCACGCGACGGGAAGACGACCGGCAGGACAATGACATCCGCTGGCGGACGAGACGGGCAGGACGGTGGATGCAGCCGGGAAAGGGTCCCCCGGAAATGCGCCATCATCGGCCCTGGATGCGACCGAAGACGTGCCGACCGCGGCCGATGCTGATTGCCTCCGGTCAGATCAAGCCAAGGTGCGGTTTATGGAATCGAACAAGTCGGCGGGCGTGACCTATGTCACGGTCGAACAGAGCTATTTCGAGAAGCGCGGGCTGAAGCGCTATGCCGGCGTCGCGTCCCTGTGGGCGCTGGGCGTCGGCGCCGTCATCTCCGGCCATTTTTCCGGCTGGAATCTCGGCATTGCCTCGGGCGGATGGGGCGGCATGCTGATTGCCGCGATCCTCATCGCCATCATGTATCTGGGTCTCACCTTTTCCATCGCCGAGATGTCGGCGGCCCTCCCCCACACCGGCGCCGCCTATTCCTTCGCCCGCACCACCATGGGCCCCTGGGGTGGCTTCGTCACCGGCCTGTGCGAGAATGTCGAATATGTGGTGACGCCGGCGGTCGTCGTGTTCTTCATCGGCTCCTATCTCGGCTCCATCTTCGAGACGCCGCCGGATTTCCAGCCGGTCTACTGGATCTTCGGCTATATTATCTTCGTCGGCCTGAATGTCGTCGGCGTCGAGCTGTCCTTCAAGGTGACGCTGGTGGTGACGCTGGCGGCGCTCGCCTGTCTGGTCGCCTTCTGGGTGTCGGCCATTCCGGTGATGGACTTCTCGCGCTGGGCCCTCAACATCGGTGTCGGCGCCGATGGCGCGGTGGTGGAGCTGCCCGAGGGCGGCGGTCCCTTCCTGCCCTTCGGCATCGGCGGCGCGCTGGCGGCCATGCCCTTTGCCGTGTGGCTGTTCCTGGCCATCGAGCAGCTGCCGCTGGCGGCCGAGGAATCCGTCGACCCGAAGGCGGACCTGCCCAAGGGCATCATCCTCGGCATGCTCACCCTCATCGTCTCGGCCTTCATGATCCTGTGGCTGAATGCGTCGGTGGCCAATGGCGCCTTCGGGCTCTCCACCTCGGCCGAGCCGCTGCTGGACGGCTTCAAGGCGATCTATGGCGACGGTCTGGCCAAGCTCCTCGCCTTCGTGGCCGTGATCGGCCTGATCGCCTCCTTCCACACCATCATCTTCGCCCAGGGGCGGCAGATCTATTCGCTCTCCCGGGCGGGCTATTTCCCGCGCGGCCTCTCCGTCACCCATGGCAGCCGCAAGACGCCGCATCTCGCCATGGTGACCGGCGCCGTGGTCGGCCTCGCGCTGATGCTCGGGATCTGGTTCTCGCTGGGCGCGGATGCCGGCGGCGCGGTGATCGGCGGCACGCTCCTCAACATGGCGGTCTTCGGCGCCATGCTGTCCTATATCATGCAGGCGATCTCGTTCATCCTGATGCGCCGGAACATGCCGACCATCGAACGGCCGTACAAGTCGATCTTCGGCATTCCCGGGGCGGTGGCGACGATCCTGATCGCCCTGGTGACGATCTACTTCCAGCTGTCGGATCCGATCTACCGCGCCGGCGTGTTCGGCGTTGCGCTCTGGTTCGCGGTCGGCATCATCTATTTTGCCATCCTCGGCCGGCACAAGCTGGTGCTGTCGCCGGAAGAGGAGTTCGCCCTCTCCAAGGGCGAGGCGGAATACCGGACGCACTGATTTCAGGGACACGAGGACGCGCTCCGGACCCGGCGGGCCCGGAGCTTGCTAGGTCCGCTTCTTCGCCGCCGGCCACGTTCTCCCCCCGGGAGCGGGCTGGCGGCGCTCCTCTTCCGGTCCGGCGGGTGCGCCGGGCCGCACTCCCCCGCGTTCACCAACGAGGCTCGCCATGGCCCGCTTTCAGGCTGATGTCGGCGGCACCCGGCATGTGTTTGCCGATCTCGCCGATCTCCTCGCCAAGGCCACGCCGGACCGCTCCGGCGACCATCTGGCCGGCATCGCCGCCACCTCGGCCGAACAGCGCGTCGCCGCCCGCTTCGCCCTTGCCGACCTGCCGCTCACGACCTTCCTCACCGAGGCCGTCGTCCCCTATGAGAGCGACGAGGTCACCCGGCTGATCCTCGACAGCCACGATGCCGCCGCCTTCGCCCCTGTCGCGGCGATGACCGTCGGCTCCCTGCGCGACTGGCTGCTGTCGGAGGCCGCCGACAGCGAGACGCTCGCCACCCTCGCCCCCGGCCTGACGCCGGAGATGGTGTCCGCCGTCTCCAAGCTGATGCGCAATCAGGATCTCATCGCCGTCGGCCGCAAGGCCCGGGTCGTCAGCCATTTCCGCAACACCCTCGGCCTGCCCGGGCGCCTCGCCGTGCGGCTCCAGCCCAACCACCCGACCGATGATCCGCGCGGCATCGCCGCCTCCATCCTCGACGGCCTGCTGATGGGCTGCGGCGATGCCGTCATCGGCATCAACCCGGCCACCGACTCGGTGGCCCAGACCATCGCGCTCCTCGACCTCATCGACGAGCTGCGCATCCGCTTCGACATCCCCACCCAGTCCTGCGTGCTCGCCCACGTCACCACCTCGATCGCCGCCATGGAGCGCGGCGCGCCGATGGACCTGGTGTTCCAGTCGATCGCCGGCACCGAGGCCGCCAATGCCGGCTTCGGCGTCACGCTGGCGATGCTCAAGGAAGCCCACGAGGCGGCGCTGTCGCTGAAGCGCGGCACGGTAGGCAGCGACTGCATGTATTTCGAGACCGGCCAGGGCTCGGCCCTGTCGGCGGATGCCCATCATGGCGTCGACCAGCAGACCCTGGAGGCCCGCGCCTATGCGGTGGCGCGCCAGTTCCGGCCGCTGCTCGTCAATACGGTCGTCGGCTTCATCGGCCCCGAATATCTCTATGACGGCAAGCAGATCATCCGCGCCGGACTGGAAGACCATTTCTGCGGCAAGCTCCTCGGCGTGCCGATGGGCTGCGATGTCTGCTACACCAACCATGCCGAAGCCGATCAGGACGACATGGACACGCTCCTCACCCTGCTGGGTGTCGCCGGCTGCAACTACATCATGGGGGTGCCCGGGGCCGATGACGTGATGCTGTCCTATCAGTCGACCTCCTTCCACGATGCGCTCTATGTCCGTTCCGCCCTCAACCTCAAGCCCGCGCCGGAATTCGAGGCGTGGCTGAAGAGCGTCGGCCTGATGGACGATCACCATCATGTCCGCCCGCGTCTCTCCGGCCCCGGGGCGACCCCTCTCCTTGCCGTTGCGGAGGCCCTGTGAGCACGCCCGTGACCGATCCCTTCGCGCGGCTGCGGTCGCTCACCCAGGCCCGCATCGGGCTGGCCCGGGCCGGCGACGGCCTCGCCTTGAAGCCGATGCTGGATTTCCAGCTCGCCCATGCCCGCGCCCGCGATGCCGTGCACCGGCCGCTGGATGTGGCAGCCGTCGCGGCCGGCCTCTCCGCGCCGCCGCTTCTGGTCGCCAGTGCCGCGCCGTCCCGGGCGGACTATCTCCAGCGCCCGGATCTCGGCCGCCGCCTCCGGGACGCCGCTCGCGACCGGCTGCCGGAAACCCATGCCGACATCGCCCTCGTGCTGGCCGACGGCCTGTCGTCGAAGGCGGTGGAGGCCCATGGCGCGGCCATGGTGGCGGCCCTTGCTCCCCGGCTCGCCGGCCTCACCCTCGCCCCGGTGGTGCTGTCCACCCAGGCCCGGGTGGCCATCGGCGACGACATCGGCGCCGCGCTCGGGGCGCGGCTGGTGGTCGTCCTCATCGGCGAACGGCCGGGCCTCTCGTCTGCCGACAGCCTCGGCCTCTATCTCACCTTCGCGCCGAAGCCGGGCCGGCGGGATTCGGAGCGCAACTGCATCTCCAACATCCGTCCGCCGGAAGGCATCGGCTATGGCGAGGCGGCCGATCTCGCCGCCTTCCTGATCCGCGAGGCCCTGCGGCTGAAGCTCACCGGCGTCGCCCTCAAGGACACCCGGGCCGACATCCTGCCAGCCGGGCCCGCGGTGGCCGCGATCGGATCCTGAGGCAGGACGGGGAGCCCGGAACGGACGGTTGCCCGGCGGCGCGGAAAGGGGCACGCTCCCGTCCGCGTCGCCCCTCCCGCCGCCCGAGGATCCCCCCATGCCCGACCCGCAGATCATGATTCGGCCGCTCTCGGTGGCGGAGGTGGGCACGGCCCTCGACTGGGCGGCCGCGGAAGGCTGGAATCCGGGGCTGGATGATGCCGTCCCCTTCCGCGCCGCCGATCCCGACGGCTTTCTCGGCCTGTTCGAGGACGGCCGTCTGGCCGCCACCATCTCGGTGGTCACCTATGGCGCGCGCTTCGCCTTTCTCGGCTTCTACATCGTGCGGCCGGACCGGCGCGGACAGGGGCTCGGCTTCCGCCTGTGGCAGGCCGGCCTCGACCATGGCGGCAGCCGCACCATCGGCCTTGATGGCGTGGTCGCCCAGCAGGACAACTATCGCCGCTCCGGCTTCGCCTATGTCCACCGCAACATCCGCTTCAGTGGCCGGGTCACCGGACCCGACGCCGATCTGGATGCCCGCGTGCACATCATCACGCCGGACCTGATCGGCCGGATCTCGCTCTATGACCGCAGCCTGTTCCCGGCCGACCGGGCAGTGTTCCTGACCGACTGGCTGGCGCCGCGCCATGGCCGGGCACTCGCCTTCATCGACCGTGGCCAGCTGCTCGGCTACGGCGTCATCCGCGCCTGCCGCGAGGGCCACAAGATCGGCCCGCTGTTCGCCGACCGGGCCGATGTCGCCGGCATCCTGCTGCGCCAGCTCGTCCACGGCATGGCCGGCGAGACGGTCTCTCTCGATGTCCCCGAACCCAACGGGGCAGCCGTGGCGCTGGCCGAGGGCCTCGGCCTCGCCCCCGCCTTCGAGACCGCACGCATGTATCGCGGACCGGCCCCGGATCTGCCACTGGCGCGGATCTTCGGCATCACCAGCTTCGAGCTGGGCTGATCCCGATCGGCCCGAATCGACCGCAGCTTTCCGGCGTGCAAGGCGGACAACCCCGCCCCGGGCCAGCCTTTTCCGCCGCCGCGCGCCCGGTGGCCCCGCCGTCATGCAGACGCGTCAAGTATTGTCGGCGCAAAATCGCATCCGCGCGCCTCGCCACGCCCCCGTAGCCCTTTCCTGCTGTCCGCCGAAAGTATTGTACCGCGTGGCCTTGTGGTTCGATACAAATTGACCAAGCGACACCGGACCAGCCGAGTCCGGCGCCTATAAAAATATATCAGACGTGCCCCCGATGGCATTCGGGGACATTTGGGGAGGAAGAGAATGGACGCCTCGCTGGTCGAGCGCATTGCGGCCAATCGTGCCTATCAGGAACTGAAGTCGAAGCGGTCGAAGTTCGGATGGATTCTGACCATCGCGATGCTTATCGTCTACTACGGCTTCATCATGCTCATCGCCTTTGACAAGGCGCTTCTTGCTACCCCGATCGGAACCGGTGTGATGACCTGGGGCATTCCGATCGGCTTCGGAGTGATCGTGTTCACGATCCTCATCACGGGGGTATATGTCCAGCGCGCCAATGGCGAGTTCGACGCCCTGTCGGAGAAGGTGAAGAAGGACGTCCTGTCGTGATGCGCATCCGCAACAAGCTTCTGACGGCTGCCACCGGCGCCGCTTTCACGCTTCTCCCCACCGCCCTGCTGGCGGCCGAGGCCATCGGTCCGACGGAGAAGCAGGCCACCAACTGGACCGCGATCGTGATGTTCGCCGTCTTCGTGGTGGCGACCATGTTCATCACCAAGTGGGCGGCCTCCAAGACCAAGTCGGCGGCCGACTTCTACACCGCCGGCGGCGGCATCTCCGGCTTCCAGAACGGTCTGGCGATTGCCGGTGACTACATGTCGGCGGCGTCCTTCCTCGGCATCTCGGCCGCGGTGATGACGTCGGGCTTCGACGGACTGATCTACTCGATCGGCTTCCTGGTCGGCTGGCCTGTCGTGACCTTCCTGATGGCGGAACGCCTGCGCAACCTCGGCAAGTTCACCTTCGCCGACGTGGCCGCCTTCCGCTTCGCCCAGACCCCGGTGCGCATGTTCGCGGCGTCCGGCACCCTGGTCGTGGTCGCCTTCTACCTGATCGCCCAGATGGTGGGCGCCGGTCAGCTCATCAAGCTGCTGTTCGGCCTCGACTACTGGATCGCGGTCGTGGTCGTCGGCGCGCTGATGATGATCTACGTGCTCTTCGGTGGCATGACCGCCACCACCTGGGTGCAGATCATCAAGGCCTGCCTGCTGCTCGCCGGTGCGTCCTTCATGGCCATCATGGTGCTGGCGCACTATGGCTTCAGCCCGGAGGCGATGTTTGCCGCCGCCGTCGGCGTGAAGGCCCAGATCGCCACCACGGCCGGTGCCACCCCGGAAGCCGCCGAAAAGGCCGGTCTCTCCATCATGGGTCCGGGCAACTTCGTGAAGGACCCGATCTCGGCCATCTCCTTCGGCATGGCCCTGATGTTCGGCACCGCCGGCCTGCCCCACATCCTGATGCGCTTCTTCACCGTTCCGAGCGCCAAGGAAGCGCGCAAGTCGGTGATGTGGGCGACCACCTGGATCGGCTACTTCTACCTGCTGACCTTCATCATCGGCTTCGGCGCCATCACCTTCGTGCTCACCAATCCGGAATTCCTGGATGCCAAGGGCGCGATGATCGGCGGCACCAACATGGCGGCCGTGCATCTGGCCCATGCGGTCGGCGGCAACGTCTTCCTCGGCTTCATCTCGGCGGTGGCCTTCGCGACCATCCTCGCGGTGGTGGCCGGCCTCACCCTCTCCGGTGCCTCGGCGGTGTCCCATGACATCTATGCCACGGTCATCAAGGGCGGCAAGGCGGACAGCGCCACCGAGCTGAAGGTCTCCCGCGTCACCACCATCGCCCTCGGCGTCCTCGCCGTCCTCCTCGGCATCGCGTTCGAGAAGCAGAACATCGCCTTCATGGTGTCGCTGGCCTTCGCGGTCGCCGCGTCCGCCAACTTCCCGGTGCTGTTCCTCTCGGTGCTGTGGAAGGACTGCACGACCAAGGGCGCGGTGATCGGCGGCTTCCTCGGCCTCATCTCCTCGGTGGTGCTGACGATCCTGTCGCCGTCGGTGTGGGAAGCCACCCTCGGCTATCCGAAGGGCTCGGCGCCGTTCCCCTACACCTCGCCGGCGCTGTTCTCCATGACCATCGGCTTCGTCGGCATCTGGCTGTTCTCGATCCTCGACAACAGCGCCCGGGCGAAGCAGGACCGGGCCGGCTTCGTCGCCCAGCAGGTCCGTTCCGAGACCGGCATCGGCGCGGCCGAAGCCTCCTCGCACTGATCCTCCCAGGACAGACCGGGGGGCGGCCACGGCCGCCCCCTTTCCTTTTCCGGGATCGCCCGGACAACCGATCCGATGCGGGCCCGCCAGAAGGCCCGACGCCCCGCCGCCCTCTCCCTGACGGGAAGCCCGGCGGCCCATGCCGGGAGGCGCCCATGACCGATCCGGGGTCCCAACCGCCCGTCCCCTCCTCCGACACCGGCCCGGCCTCCGCCACCGGCCGGGAGCGGCGGGAATTCGTTTCCCTGATGGCGTCCCGGGTGCGCGACGTCTATCTGCGCAAGCCCTTCTTCGTCGACGCCGGCACCGATCTGGTGACGCTCTGCCGGGAACTTTCCCGGCGCGGCCTCTCCGATGCCCTGGTGCGCGATGGCGCGCGGCTCGGCATCTTCACCACCACCAATCTGCGCGAGGCGCTGCTCCGGCCCGAGCCGCCGGCCGAGCTGCCGGTCGGCACCCTCGCCACCTTCGACCCCTGGACGGTGTCGCCCGACGACGACCTCTATGACGCCATGCTATTGATGCTGCGCCACCGGGTGCACCGGCTGGTGGTCAAGGAGGGCGACACCATCACCGGCGTGCTGGGCCAGCTCGACCTGATGGCCTTCGTCGCCAGCCACTCCCATCTGATCGCGCTCCAGATCTCCCATGCCGAGAGCCAGGAGGAGCTGAAGGCCGCGGCCCGCCAGATCGACAGCCTGATCGGCGTCCTCCAGACCGACGGCGTGCGCGTCGCCGTCATTGCCGGCATCGTCGGCGAGCTGAACCGGCAGCTCTTTTCCCGGCTGTGGCAGCTGATCGCCCCGGCAGACCTCATCGCCAACTCCTGCCTGATCGTCATGGGCAGCGAGGGCCGCTCGGAACAGATCATCAAGACCGACCAGGACAATGCCCTGCTGGTGCGCGACGGCTTCGTCTGCCCGCAGCTGGAGGCGATCACCGCCGCCTTCACCGCCGGGCTGATCTCCTTCGGCTATCCGCCCTGCCCCGGCGGCATCATGCTGAGCCGGCCGCTGTGGTGCCAGCCCGTCGCCCGCTTCCGCGACACCATCCGCGAGTGGATCTACGGCACCGATCCGGAGGGGCCGATGCACCTCTCCATCTTCCTCGACGCCCAGCCGGTCGCCGGCGACCGCGCCCTCCTCGACGAGGCGCGGGCGCATCTGGATTTCCTGCTCTCCGACAATGCGCCCTGGTTCTCGCGCTTCGCCTTTTCCGTCGAGCAGTTCAGCGAGCCGCGCAGCTGGTGGTCGCGCCTGCCGGGGCTCTCGGGGCGGGCGGCGGCCGAGATCGACCTGAAGAAGCTCGGCCTGTTCCCCATCGTGCAGGGGGTGCGGGCGCTCGCCCTGCAATATCGGGTGCCGGCGGCCGGCACGGTGCCGCGCCTCGATGCGCTGGTGGCCGCGGGCCACATGGACCCGGCCCTTGCGCGCGACCTGACCGACGCCCTGCATTTCCTCATGGGGCTGAAGCTCTCCAACAATCTGCGCCAGATCGCGGCCGGGACGGCTGCCGGCAACAGCCTGCGGCTCTCCGATCTCGGCACCCTCGACCGGCAGGCGCTGAAGGATTCGCTTGCCATCGTGCGCAGCTTCAAGCAGTGGCTCGCCCACCATTACCGGTTCGACGCGCTATGAAACACGCTGACCCGGGATCGGGCACCCGTTCCCAGCGGCTCCTGGCGCTCTGCGGTGCCGGGAGTCTGGTGTTCAACTTTCCGCTGCTGACCCTCTGGAAGGGCGACCTGTTCGGCCTGCCGCTGCTGCCGGTCGCCCTTTTCGGGCTGTGGGTCGGGCTCATCCTCCTCCTCGCCCTGATTTCCGATGGCCGCTCTTCCGGACCGGACCGGCCACCGCCATGATGTCGGCCGCCCTGGTCCTTGCGAGTTCGGCGGGCTATCTGGCGCTCCTGTTCGCGGTGGCGGCCTTTGCGGAACGGCGCGCCGCCGCCGGCCGCTCGCTCATCGGCACCAGCCTCGTCTATGCCCTGTCGCTCGGGGTCTACTGTTCGGCCTGGACCTATTTCGGCTCGATCGGCCGGGCAGCGGCCACCGGCGTGTGGTTCCTGCCGATCTATCTCGGCCCCATGCTGGCGATGATCCTTGCCACCCTGGTGGTGCGCAAGATGATCCGCATCGCCCGCACCTACCGCACCACCTCGATCGCCGACTTCATCGCCAGCCGCTATGGCAAGAGCCCGCTGATCGCCGCCCTCGTCACCCTCATCACCGTGGTCGGCATCGTCCCCTATATCGCCCTCCAGCTGAAGGCGGTGGCGGCGGGTTTCACCCTCCTGACCGACGACACCGGAGCGCGATCGCTTGCCGGAGCCGGGGTGCTCGGCGATGGCGCGCTGATGGTGACCCTGGCGCTGGCCGCCTTCACCATCCTGTTTGGCACCCGCCATCTCGACAGCGCCGAACGCCACGAGGGCATGGTGGCGGCCATCGCGCTGGAATCCCTGGTGAAGCTCGGCGCCTTCCTGGCCGTCGGCGTCTTCGTCACCTACGGGCTGTTCGACGGCTTCGCCGACATCTGGGCCCGGGCCCAGACGCTGCCCGGCATCGCGCAGCTGTTCGTTCTCGGCGATGGCGGCACGGGCAGCCGCTTCGCATCGGCCCAGT
>JBBSSF010000036.1:0-13880 GCA_038242345.1 Hyphomicrobiales bacterium | reverse complement strand
GGCGCGCCACCGCCAGACCGATGCGGCCGAGACCAAGGATGCCGAGAGTGCGGCCGCGCAGGGTGCCCGGGGTCAGCGGTGCCCGCCCCTCGAACCAGGCCACCATGTTGGCGACCACCAGATCCGCCATGTCCTGCCGGGTGCGCCGGGAGGCAGAGGCGACATGGGGAAGCAGCACCAGCCGGTCGAGGGTCAGAAGCTCCGGCGGCACGGCCGGTTCGCCATCGAGCACGTCGAGGCCGGCGGCGAGGATCGTGCCGTCCCGGAGGGCTGCGGCGAGGGCATCGGTGTCGACGGTCGGCCCGCGGCCGATATTGATGAGGATCCCCGTGGGGCCCAGCGCCGCGAGCACCTCGGCATTCACCAGATGGCGCGTCTCCTCCCCGCCCGGCACCACCACCATCAGGGTGTCCACGGCCCTCGCCAGCGCCAGCACGTCGGGATACCAGGCATAGGGCACGTCGGCCCGCGGGCTGCGGTTGCAGTAGGCGACCGTCAGGCCGAAGGCCTCGGCGCGGCGCGCCACCGCCAGACCGATGCGGCCGAGACCAAGGATGCCGAGAGTGCGGCCGCGCAGGGTGCCCGGGGTCAGCGGATAGGGGCCGTCCTTGGCCCAGCGCCCGGCGCGCAGATAGCGCTCGGCCGCGCCCAGCTCGCGCGCCGTCATGATGAGCAGCCCCAGGCCGACATCCGCCACCTCGTCGGTGAGGACGTCCGGGGTGTTCGTCACCATGATCCCCTTGAGGCGGGCATGGATCGCGTCGATCGAATCATAGCCGACGCCATAGCTCGACACGATTTCCAGGGCCGGCAGCCGGTCCATCAGGTCGGCGGGCAGCTTCGTGCCCATGGTGGCGACGCCGCGGATCGCCGGGCCGCGGGCGGCCAGAACCGCCTCCCGCTCCGCCGCATCGCGCACGGCATGGACCCGGAAATGCCGGGCGAGCCCCTCGGCCACCCCCGGAAAGAGCGGCAGCTGCACGAGGATGTCGATTTCCGACAGGGGCGCAGGAGCGGTCATCTGGGGGCATCTCCGTCTCGAAGCAGCGCCCCCGGGCAGCAAGGGCCTCGGGCCCGGAGGCGACAGGCGGGAATCAGTCCTCCCGGCGGGAGGCGCGCTGGAGGTGCAGAAGATAGAGCCCGCTCAGCACGATGAGAACACCGCCGACCATGTTCGAGGTGGACGGCGTCTCGCCGAACACGAAGAAGGCGAGGATCGAGGTCCACAGCAACTGGGCATAGATGAACGGCGCCAGCACCGGCGCCGGCGCCATCTTGTGGGCGACGATCAGCAGGAAATGGCCCAGCCCGCCGAACACGCCGGTGCAGAACAGCAGCACCCACACGAACGCCGAGGGCGGCAGGGTGAAGCTCGGCGCCATGGCCGGAGCCAGCGCCGCAACGCCGAGAACGCTCGGCCAGAAGATCAGGCTGGACGCGCTTTCGGTCGCCCCGAGGAGCCGGGTCAGCACCAGATAGACGGCGTAGCTCACCATGCTGGCGAGCGCGAAGGCGAGGCCCAGCGGATGCAGGCCGCCGCCGGTCGGGTTGGCGACGATGACGACGCCGATGAAGCCGAGGCCCACCGCCAGCCAGTGCTTGCCCGTCGCCTTCTCGCCGAGGATCGGCCCGGCAAGGGCGGTGACGAGGAAGGGCGTGGCGAACTGGATCGGCAGGGCCTCCGTCAGCGCCAGATAGCGCAGGGCGCCGAAGGAGAAGGCGGTGCAGGCGACCATGGTCGCCGCCCGTAGCGCCACCAGCACCGGCCGGTCGGTGCGGTAGAGCTCCAGATGCCGCCACGGGCGCAGCACCGCCAGCGCAATCAGCATGTGGGACAGGAAGCGGAACCACGAGACTTCCAGCGGCGAAACGACCTGGCTCAGATATTTGGCCGTCGTGTCGAGGCAGGAGAACAGGAACACCGCGACCGCCATCAGGCCGATGCCGCGCAGGCGGTCATCGGGACTGGCAGTGCCGGAGAGGGCGATCGTCATGGCGCGAGGCTTTTTATCGGCGTCCGCGGACGGGCGGACAGGCGGCAGCCCGGGTCCGGGCTGTCAGAAGAAGCAGGCAGAAGAGGAAGGGACAGCGGTCCCGCCGCCGGTGCCGGAAAGGCACCACGGAGCGGCAGGAATCCCGCAGGATCCGGAGAGGCAAGAGAGCAGGACGGCGTGACCGGGCGATGAAGGCAGACAGGACCTTCCCGCAACCGGAGAGCCGGGGGCGGGCAAGGGGCTGATCCTCGGGTCAGGGCCGGCACGCACGGCGCCCGTCGGGAAGGTGCCCCGGGGCGCTCTGTCTCATGCCGCGCGGTGGCGCGGGATCATTGTTATGGGTCCCTTCCTATCAGATCCCGGACCGGAATGCATCCCGGACGTCTGCATGGGGCCATGCACAAATCGCATGGCATCTGCGAACATTTGTTAGGCGCTGCAAAAGCCGCCGCTGCCGGGCCGCTTCGGGCCGTCCCGGAGGGCCGGCGCCCGGCGCCCGGTCGGCCAAGCGCAGAAAATCTCCCCGGACGCGGGTCATTTGTGCTTAACCCTGTGCTTTCCCCGTGTCCCCTTTCCGGAGCCCCGCCGCCCGCGATGCGCATTCCGCCCGGCTTCCTCGACGAGATCCGCGACCGGCTGCCGCTTTCCGAAGTGGTCGGCCGGCGTGTGTCCTGGGACAAGCGCAAGTCCCAGCCGGGCAAGGGGGATTTCTGGGCCTGCTGTCCGTTCCACCAGGAGCGCTCGCCCTCCTTCCATGTGGAGGACCGCAAGGGCTTCTATCACTGCTTCGGCTGCGGCGCCTCGGGCGACCATGTGAAGTTCCTCACCGAGACCGAGGGCCTGTCCTTCACGGAGGCCGTGGAGCGGCTGGCCGACATGGTCGGGATGCGGCTGCCGGATCCGACGCCCGAGGATGCCCGCCGCTCGGAAAGGCGGCGCGGGCTGGCCGAGGCGGTGGCTGCGGCCCAGAACTTCTTCGCCGGCACGCTGATGGGCCCGGCCGGCGAGCGCGCCCGCGCCTATGCCCGCTCGCGCCGGCTGACCGGCGAGATCATCGCCGAATTCGGCATCGGCGCGGCGCCGGCCGAGCGCAATGGCCTGACGAAGGCCCTCTCGGCCGAGGGCTATTCCGATGACCTGCTGGTGGAAGCCGGCCTCTCCATCCGCCCCGATGACGGCCGCGGCCTCTATGACCGTTTCCGCGACCGGCTGATGATTCCGATCCATGACGAGCGCGGCCGCCCCGTCGCCTTCGGCGGCCGGGCGCTGACCCCGGCGGTGGAGCCCAAATATCTGAACTCGCCGGAAACGCCGCTGTTCTCCAAGGGCACGCTGCTGTTCAACGCCCACCGCGCCCGGGCGGCGCTGCGGGCCGGCGATCCCCTCGTCGTGGTGGAAGGCTATCTGGATGCCATCGCCGTCTCCGCGGCGGGCCTGAAATCCGTGGTGGCGAGCCTCGGCACGGCGCTGACCGAGGACCAGATCCTGCGGCTGTGGCGCTATGCGCCGGAACCGCTGCTCTGCCTCGATGGCGACCGGGCCGGCATCGCCGCCGCCCACCGGGCGATCGACCGCATCCTGCCGCTGGTGGAAAGCGGACGCTCGGTCAATTTCGTCTTCCTCACCTCGGGCAAGGACCCGGACGACGTCATCGCCGCCTTCCGGGAGGAACTCGCCCGGATGCGGCCGCTGGTGGAGGTGGTGTGGGAGCGCGAGACCGAAGGACAGGATTTCGCCACGCCGGAGCGCCGGGCAGCCCTTGAACGCCGGCTGGACGAACTCGCCGCCACCATCCGCGATCCGCTGGTCTCCAAGCTCTACCGGCAGGCCCTGCGCGACCGGCTGTTCGCCCTCTTTCCGCGCGCCGCCCGGCCGATGGCCGAGCCCCAGCCGGGTGGCAGCTACGCCTTCTCCGACCGGCCGCCCTTCCCGCGCCAGACCCGCGGCGGCGCCCGCCCGGGCGGGCGCGACCGCGGGCGGGGCAAGGAAAGCCCGTTCGCCAATGCCGGATCCTGGGCGCTGCCCGCCATCACCGTGCCGCCGCCCACCGATCCGAAGCTCGACGAGCACGCCCTTCTGGGCCTTGCCATCCTGCGGCCGGATCTCGCCGAGCGTCATGCCGACCGGCTGGCCCATGTGCGGCTCACCGAGCCGGGCCTCGACCGTCTGCGCACGGCCATCGAGGCGGCGCTGGCCGAGGACGACCCGGACAGCGGCACCCTCGCCGAGCGCCTGGAGGATCAGGCGGATCTGGCCGGGGTGCTGGCCGAGGTGGTCGGTCCGTGCGCGGAGCCGGGCCAGCCCGGCGCCAACCTCGTGCGCCGGGTGCCGATCCTCGCCTTCACGCCGCCGCCGGCCTTCGTGGCGGATTTCTTCGCTCTCCTTCTGGAGCGGCTGGAGATCCGCGCGCTGGAGGCCGAGCACACCGCCGAGATCGACGCCATCGACGCCGACAGCGACGCCGAGGACATGGACCGCATCCTGGCCCTCAGCGCCGAGATCCGCCATCGCAAGGGGGTTCTCGTCGACACCGAGCGCGACATGGCCGAATTCGCCAAGGCCATCCGCCGCGGCGAGGCGGGCGGGTAGAGCCACCCGCCAGCTCAAACTCTACATCCCATACGCGATAACTTTTGATTGCGTATCCAAATTCAAACAACCTTTTATTGCATTTCCTGCCCGCGCTGGCATCCTCTCCGGCAGGGACGCGGCATTCGCCGATCCCACGGAAACCCGGGACGCGAGCAGCTGCGATGCCCCAGACTCCCAAGCCCATTTATCCCGGCGGATTCATCCGCCTCGATTCTCCAAACACGACCGCCGTCGCCGCCATTCAGACGCGGCTGAAAGATCTCGGCATTGACCCCGGCGGTATCGACGGCGCGTTCGGGCTGAACACCGCCGCCGCCGTGCGTCTGTTCCAGGCCCGATCAGTGGATGCCAACGACGATCCGCTTGACGTCGATGGCATCGTCGGGCCCGATACTTGGGAGGCCCTGTTCGGCAGCGGCACGGTCACGACCTCGCGGGAACTTGGCGGCCTCCAGACCAAGCTCACGGCCAAGGTGCTGGAGATCGCCGCGGGCGAGGTGGGCGTGCTCGAAGTGCCGCTCGGCTCCAACCGCGGGCCGAAGGTGGATCAGTATCTGACGGCGGTGTCGCCGTCGCTTCTCGGTCAGCCCTGGTGCACGGCCTTCCTCTACTGGGTGTTCGGGAAAGCCTCGACCGCACTCGGCATCGCCAACCCGTTCCCTCAGACGGCCGGTGTGCACAACGCGTGGCGCCTGTCCGGGAAGAGCCGCCCGGCCGCCGACATCGTGACCGTCGAGGAGGCCGCCAGGGATCCCTCTCTCATTCGGCCGGGAGCGGTTTTCTTCATCGACACCGGACACGGCCGCGGACATGTGGGTCTGGTGGTGGCCAACCTCAACGGAAAGCTCGTCACCATCGAGGGCAACACCAACGACGGCGGCAGCCGGGAAGGGATCGGTGTGTTCCGGCGCACGACGCGCCAGATCGGCAAGATCAATCTCGGCTTTGCGCACTATAGCTGATGGCAGGTGGACGGGTCCGGGAGGCTGGTCCTCCCGGACGGGGGCAGGGGCAGATACCCCTCCCCTCACCCCGCCGAAAGCAGCCGGCCGAGCGCCAGGCCGCCGAACAGGGCGACAATGGATCCGATCACGGACACCGCCACATATCCCGCAGCCAGCGCGTGATCGCCCCGCTCCCACAGCACCGCGACATCCAGCGTGAAGGACGAGAAGGTGGTGAAGCCGCCAAGCACGCCGACGGCGAAGAACTGCCGCAGGATCAGCGCGCCGCCCAGCCGCGCCAGCAGCCATTCGGTGAAGAGCCCCATCACGAAACCACCGACCAGGTTCACCGTCAGCGTGCCGAAGGGGAAGCCCACCCCCAGCCAGCGCCCCAGCCACACACCAATCTGATAGCGCGCCACCGAACCGAGACCACCGCCGAGAAAGATCGCGAAAAGCGGATGCAAGGGCACCCTCCCAGTGCTGTCCCGTCCGGGCGTCCGGCCCGCGGAAAGGACGGGATCCCCTCCCGCCGGGGCGGCCCGCAGGCGGTCAGGCCAGCGACGCCGGATGCGAGAGCCTCTTCCGTTCGCTCCGGCTCACGGGAAAATGCTCCGGGCCCTTGAGGGGCCGCATGTTCTTGCGGGCTCCCCGGAAGTCCTTTCAGGACTCCCGGGTCTCACCCCTCCGCCAGCAGCAGGGCGCGCAGGGCATCCTGATGATCGGCATCGAGGCCGAGACCGTCGGCAAAATAGGTCTCGATGGAGCCGAAAACCGTCTCCACTTCGGCAAAGGCAGCCTCCAGATAGAGCGGACGCACACCGAACACCAGCCGGACGACCTCCGGATTGCCGCCCGCGGCGGCATATCTGCCGGCAATGGTGTCGGTAAAGGCGAGCAGGCAGGCATTGCTGCGCAGATAATCCGCCATCACCGTCTCCCGCGGCACACCACACAGCGACAGCAGCGCCGCCGCCGCCCAGCCGGTGCGGTCCTTGCCGGCGGTGCAGTGGAAGAGGCCCGGCAGCGAGGCGGGATCGGCGAGATCGGTGAAGAGCTGGCGATAGGCGGCCCGCGCGCTCTCCAGCATCACGAACTGGCGGTAGGCGAGGACGAACAGGCCGTCGATGCGCCCGTCGCCCAGCGCCGCGTCGGCCGCCCCCGGATCGCGCAGCAGCGCGCCCAGCGCCGCCGGCGCCGAACCGGTGACATTGGCCAGCACATCGAGGGGCACCACTTCCACCCCGTCGGGCACCTCGTCCGGCGTCGCCTGCCGCTCATGATCGGTGCGCAGGTCGAAGGCCCGGGCGAGCCCGAGGGCGGCGAGCTTCGTCATGTCTGCCGGGCTGACGCGCGCCAGCTGGTTGGCCCGATAGACCCGCCCGCGCCGGATCACCCGACCGTCGGCGGTGGCATAGCCGCCGAGATCGCGCAGGTTCGGAATGGAGGCGATGCCGAGGCTTTCCCCGGGGACGGAATCGGCGGGCAGGAGCGGGGACGACACGGAAACTCCACGGGCGGACTGGAAACAGCGGGCAGACAGGACGGCCCTGCCCGCCGACGCGCGGGGGGCGTTTCCGTGTCATGGGGCAAAGATACACCGAAGCCCGGTGCCGACGACATCCCAGGCCGTGCGGCATCGGCGGCAAGGCGCCGGAAGCCGGCCAACATGAGAGCGCGCCGACGCCTCATTGAGAGCACGCCGAAATTGAATCTCCCTGCAACCACCTCCATATCTTGCATCAATCAATGCGGGATGTCGCTGGCTTCCCATGCATCAAGACAGAAGGGAGCAAGAAAACGATGACGAAGTGGGGCTATCCGGATTCCGATTGGGAGCGGGCGAAACAGGAAGCCAAGACGGTTCTTGGTGAAATTGCCCACCGTCGAAGAACAATCGCCTATTCCGAGCTCTCGGCTCGTATCCGAACAATCGCGATCCCGGAGCACGCGCCAGCGTTTTCCCATTTTCTCGGCGAGATCTCCACAGAAGAAGACGAAAGCGGTCGGGGGCTGTTGACCGTGCTGGTCGTTCGCAAGGGCGGCGACATGAGGCCGGGACCGGGCTTCTTCGAACTGGCGCGCGCCCGCGGGCGCACATTCAGAACCGAGGAACAGGGCTGGGTTCAGGAGCTGCACCGGGTCTATGACGCCTGGTCCGGAAAGCCCTGACGCAACACGGGCGGCCCCGTTGCCGGACGCCGCCCGTCTTTATCCACAGCCTGTCCCCCAAGGGATCCACAGGACCCCGGGGGATCAATTGTCGAGGAAGCTCCTGAGCTTGCGCGACCGGCTCGGGTGCTTCAGCTTCCTGAGTGCCTTCGCCTCGATCTGGCGGATGCGTTCGCGGGTCACCGAGAACTGCTGGCCGACTTCTTCCAGGGTGTGGTCGGTGTTCATGCCGATGCCGAAGCGCATCCGCAGGACCCGTTCCTCACGCGGGGTGAGGGAGGCGAGCACCCGGGTGGTGGTCTCGCGCAGGTTCGACTGGATGGCCGCGTCGATCGGCAGGATCGCGTTCTTGTCCTCGATGAAGTCGCCGAGGTGGGAATCCTCCTCGTCGCCGATCGGGGTTTCGAGCGAGATCGGCTCCTTGGCGATCTTCAGGACCTTGCGGACCTTTTCGAGCGGCATCGCCAGCTTCTCGGCCAGCTCCTCCGGGGTCGGCTCGCGGCCGATCTCGTGCAGCATCTGGCGCGAGGTGCGCACGATCTTGTTGATCGTCTCGATCATGTGCACCGGAATGCGGATCGTGCGCGCCTGATCGGCGATCGAGCGGGTGATCGCCTGCCGGATCCACCACGTGGCATAGGTCGAGAACTTGTAGCCGCGGCGATACTCGAACTTGTCCACCGCCTTCATCAGGCCGATGTTGCCTTCCTGGATGAGGTCCAGGAACTGGAGGCCGCGGTTCGTGTACTTCTTGGCAATCGAGATTACCAGACGGAGATTGGCTTCCACCATCTCCTTCTTGGCCTGCCGGGCCTCCTTCTCGCCCTTCTGGACGAGATGGACGATGCGGCGGAACTCGGTGATCTCCAGACCGGTGTCGCTGGCCAGCGTCTGGATCTCGGCCCGGATCTCGCGGATCCGGTCCTTGTCGCGGGCAACGAAATCCTTCCAGCCGCGGGCCGACAGGTTCGCCACCCGGCGGATCCAGTTCGGATCGAGCTCGGAGCCGTGATATTCGCGCAGGAACTCGTCGCGGCTGACGCGATAGCTCTCGGCCAGACGCAGCAGCCGGCCTTCGAGGCCGATCAGCCGCTTGTTGATGTCATAGAGGGCCGCCACCAGCGCATCGATACGGTTCTGGTTCAGCGACAGGCTCTTGACGTCGACGACGATCTCTTCGTGCAGCTTCTTGAAGCGGCGCTCCTGGGACGGCGAGAGCGTCAGGTTCTTGAGCTGGCTCTCGACATTCTGCTCCTGCAGACGGCGCAGCTTCTTGTAGTTTTCGGCGATGCGGTCGAAGGTTTCCAGCACCTTCGGCTTCAGCTCGGCTTCCTTGGCGGCAAGCGAGACGTTGGACTCGAAATCGTCCTCCTCGCCCTCCGGCTCCTCGGGAAGCGCGGCCGCGTCGCCCTCCTCCTCCTCGCCCTCGGTGTCCTCGCCGGTGAAGGCCCGCTCGGGGCCGGCATAGCTGGCCTCGAGGTCGATGATGTCGCGGAGGAGAATTTTCCCCTCGTTGAGTTCGTCGCGCCAGTAGATGATCGCCTGGAAGGTCAGCGGGCTCTCGCAGAGCCCGGCAATCATCGCCTCGCGGCCGGCCTCGATCCGCTTGGCGATGGCGATTTCGCCCTCGCGCGACAGAAGCTCCACCGACCCCATCTCGCGCAGGTACATGCGCACGGGATCGTCGGTGCGATCGGTCGGCTCGCGGGCCGTCGAGGCACGCGCGACGGCCGTCGGCTGGGCCTCGGCGATCTCGCCGCCCTCTTCCGCGTCGCCGCCGGAATCGGATTCCTGGTTCTCTTCCGCCTCTTCCGCGTCGATGACGTTGATGCCCATGTCGGACAGCATCGCCATCGTGTCCTCGATCTGCTCGGAGGTCACTTCCTCGGAGGGAAGCACCTCGTTGAGCTCGTCATAGGTCACGTATCCGCGCTTCTTGGCGATCTTTATCATCCGCTTGACCGCCGCGTCGGAGAGGTCCAGCAGCGGCCCGTCGGTCGACTCCGGGGCCTGCTCCGGCGCCTCTTCGGTCTCGCTCGTCTTCGCCACCATGCATCGTTCTCCAACGCCGCCGGATCCGGCCGCCCGCCTCAGCGCGCCGCCCGGCCCCGTGTCTTCCGCGCCCGCCCGAACGTCCGCAACCCTCCGCTGGGGAAGGCCCCTGTCGCGCCGCCGGCTCACCTTCTCCAGAAGATCATCCATCCGCGTCCGGCCGGCCTGCTTCCGGCAGACGCCACGCGCCGGAGATCGGCGCCGGACACGGGACACAGCATGACGAAAGGACGGCCCCGGCGCTCACGCTCCGTCCGTCCTGGCATGCTCATCCTGATCTGGTTCGGTCAGCCGTCGTGCGTCCGTCCTCTCAAAGCCCGCGTCACCGTCACGAGACGGGCTGCCCGCGTTCCGCTTATCTAGCGTGGCCGCACCAATGCGCAAGGGGCGATTCCCGACCGATGCAGATTTTTTATCACCAACGGGCCCCGGGCTGACCTTGACACCACCTCTCCGGCTGCCACCTTTGGCATTGGAGTATCCTGGAAGGATGACGCAGGAGGCTGCGTCCCGAAAGCGGTCGTGCGAATGTCGTGGTCCATTCTGAAGCCCCTGCCGGCAGAATCTGGCGCCGCCTTCATCCGGGGCGTACGCGACGGCATGGCTGCGGCACGCTACGCGCTGACCCCGTTTTCGATCCCCCTCGATCTGCCTGACCTTCCGCAGGAGCCAGCAGACGTGCGTGCACGCGCAGCCGTCAATCGCTCAATCCGCACGACGCTCCTGCGGATGATGCCGCATGTCTCCTGAGGATCCAGACGAGGCAAGCCCGAATCCCCTGGAGACATCCCGCACCGACCAGGCCAGGGCACAGCAATCACCCGACCCGACAGAGAGCGCGCTGCAGGCGGTCTTCATGCGGCGCATGTCGATTTCCGCCAGCGCCTTCCCTCCTCCTCAGGATCTCGAAATCTACGAACGCCACCATCCGGGCTTCCTGAAGGAGCTGATGGCGCGCTCGGCGGAAGCCCAGCGGCATGATCAGGATCTGACGCGCCTTCGCCTCGAAGGCCCTCTGAAATTCGCCATGCGTGGCCAGCTGCTCGGAGCCTGCGTCGTGCTGGCGAGCATCATCGGCATCGTCGTGTGCGCCTATCTCGACCAGCCGGTGATCGCCGGAGCTCTCGGCTTTGTCAGCCTCTTTCCGGTCATCAGCCTGTTCATCCGCAATCCGCTGGCCGGCAATGGTCCGAAGAAGCCGACGGCGCCGGACGCCTGATACCAGGCGCACGAAGTGCTGACCGCACCCACGCGCCTGAAGGACAGAAGATTTCTCATATGCACCAATGGCATGAGAAATCCGCATCGGAATACCAAAGCATCCTTTTCAAGGACCTTTGGTATGATCCCCCTCACCCGCAGTGGCCGCAGCCATGGCCGGCGAGATCGTCGAGGATCGGACAGTCCGGCCGGTCGCCGCCCTGGCAGCGGTCGGCGAGGCCTTCCAGGGTGCGCGCCATGGCCTCCAGCTCGCCGATGCGCCGGCGCAGGTCCGCCACGTGGGAGAGCGCCAGCGCCTTCACGTCCGCCGCCGCGCGCTCCCGGTCCTGCCACAGCGTCAGAAGCCCCGCGATCTCGGACACCGCAAAGCCCAGATCCCGCGCCCGCCGGATGAAGCCGAGGGTGTGCACGTCGGCATCGGAAAAGTCGCGGTAGCCGGAGCCGGTGCGGGCGGCCGGGCGGATGAGGCCGGTGTCCTCGTAATAGCGGATCATCTTGGCCGAGACGCCGCTCGCCTTCGCCGCCTGCCCGATATTCATGCCGCCCTCCCCGGCTTCCACACCTTCAGCCGCAGGGCGTTGGTGACCACGCACACGCTGGAGAGCGCCATGGCCGCCGCCCCCGCCACCGGCGAGAAGCTCATGCCGTTGACCGGATAGAGCGCGCCGGCCGCCAGCGGGATCAGGATGACGTTGTAGCCGAAGGCCCAAGCGAGATTCTCGCGGATGTTGCGCATCACCGCCCGCGACAGCCCGGCCGCCGTCGCCACCCCCCGGGGGTCGCCCCCCATCAGCACCACGTCGGCCGCCTCGATGGCGACATCGGTGCCCGTGCCGATGGCGATGCCCACATCGGCCTCCGCCAGCGCCGGCGCATCATTGATGCCATCGCCGACAAAGGCGACGCGGCCCTCCTTCTTCAAGCCGGCGATCGCGGCGCGCTTGCCCTCGGGGCGGACATCGGCCAGCACCGTGTCGATGCCGATGCGGCGCGCCACGGCCTCCGCCGTCGCCCGGCCGTCACCGGTCAGCATCACCACTGTCATCCCGGCCGCCTTCAGCCCGGCGACGGCACCGGCGGATTCGTCCCGGATCGGATCGGCAACCGCCACCAGGGCCGCCGCCTGCCCGTCGATCGCCACATGCAGCACCGTGCGCGCCTCGTCGGCCAGCGTGCAGGCCGCCCCGGACAGGGCCGCGACATCGACCCCGAGAGACGCCATCAGCGCCGCCGAGCCGATCGCCACCCGGCGCCCCTCCACATCGGCCTCGGCGCCGAGACCCGGATGGACGGTGAACTCTCCGGCTGCCGGCAGGGGCGCCTGATCGAGCCCCGCCTCGCAGGCGGCCACGATCGCCCGGGCCACCGGATGTTCCGAGCGCTGCTCGACGGCGCCCGCCAGCCGCAGCACCTCGGCGCGCCCGAAGCCGTCGGCGATCACCATGTCGGTGAGGTCGGGCCGACCGCGGGTCAGGGTGCCGGTCTTGTCGAACACCACGGTGGAGACCCCGGACAGGCTCTGGAGCGCGGCGCCCTTGCGGAACAGGATGCCGAGTTCGGCCGCCCGGCCGGTGCCGACCATGATGGAGGTGGGCACCGCCAGTCCCATGGCGCACGGACAGGCGACGATGAGCACGGCGACGGCTGCCACCAGCGCGTTGGCGAACACCGGCTGCGGCCCCACGATCGCCCAGACGATGAAGGTCAGCACCGCCACCGCCATCACCGCCGGCACGAACCACAGGGTGATCCGGTCGACGAGATTCTGGATCGGGAGCTTGGCCCCCTGGGCCTCCTCGACCATGCGGATGATGCCCGAGAGCGCGGTGTCGCGACCGACCTTCTCCACCCTGAAGGTGAAGCCGCCGGCGCCATTGACCGTGCCGCCGGTGACCTGGGCCCCGGGGCCCTTCTCCACCGGCACCGGCTCGCCGGTCAGCATCGATTCGTCGATGAAAGACGTGCCCTCGGTCACCACGCCGTCGAGGGCCACCGTCTCGCCGGGGCGCACCTGAACCCGGGCGCCGACGGGAATGGCGTCGATGTCGGTCTCGACCAGACCGGATTCCGTCACCATGCGGGCGGTCGTCGGGCGCAGCTTCGCCAGCCGGGCGATGGCGGCGCCGGCGCGGCCCCTGGCGCGGGCCTCCAGGAAGCGGCCGAGCAGGATCAGGACGACGATCATCATCGCCGCCTCGAAATAGACGTGGTCGGCCCCGTCCGGCAGGGCCCCGGGAGCGAGCGTCGCCACCACGGAATAGAGCCAGGCCGAGCCGGCCCCCAGCGCCACCAGGGCGTTCATGTCCGGCGCCAGCCGCTTCAGGGCCGGAATGCCCTTGCGGAAAAACACCCCGCCGGGAACGCACAGCACGATGGTCGCAAGCACCAGCTGGACCAGCCGGGAGGTGGTCTCGCCGATGGTGCCGGCGATCCAGTGGTGCAGCCCCGGCACCACATGGCCGCCCATCTCCATGACGAAGACCGGCAAAGTGAGCCCCGCCGCCCAGAGAAAGGCGCGCTTCAGCCGCGCCGCCTCTTCCTCCCGCACGGCGACCGGATCCGGCGGCGGCGGTGCACCCTCGCCGACGGGGCGGGCCTCGTAGCCCGCATCCTCCACCGCCGCGACCAGTTCGGGCCGGGTCACGCTGCCGGCAATGGCCGTCACCCGCGCCCGCTCGGTCGCCAGATTGACTTCGGCCAGAAGCACGCCGGGCACCTCGGCCAGCGCCCGCTCCACCCGGCCGACACAGGAGGCGCAGGTCATCCCCTCCACCGCGAGATCGATGACCTCCCGCGGCACGTCATAGCCGGCCTCCTCCACCGCCTGGACAAGGGGATCGGCCGACAGGTCCGCATCGAGCGACACCGTGGCCTTGCCGGTGGCGAGATTGACCGCCGCCCCGGT
>JBBSSF010000035.1:0-13936 GCA_038242345.1 Hyphomicrobiales bacterium | reverse complement strand
GGGAGCGCGGAGGTCTAGGGTGGTTCCAACAAACCCGGCCGCTTGCGGCCGGGACCGCCGGCGAGCGGGGAAAGCGCCGTCGGGACAGAGAGTTGATCGTGCCGGAAGCGGTTCGCCGTGACCGCGATTCACATCAATGGGGAGCCGGGGCAGGGGGCCGGGAGCGAGGGTGGCCACACATGGTCGCCGTGGCGTCAGGCCGCATGACGGAAGGACTTGGAATTTTTCCGAATCCGGTCATGTCTTGCTCGCAGCGAGGGGGCTCCTCGCGAATCCGATTCTCCTCTGGTCCCTTCGGTGGCGGGTCTCACGGTCCGGAGCGTCCTGCGGCGTGCCGGGCGGGGCCGTTGCCGGGCCGGCGGAGCAGGCAGTTTCAAGGGGGCGTCCTCCGCCCCGTTCCTTAATCGCCGGGGCCGGTCCGCGCCCTGGATGTCGTTCTAAGGAGAGTCGGCGATGGCAGGGCTGCTTCAGAATTATGTACCCATCGTCATCTTCATAGCGATCGCCGCCATCATCGGCCTGGTGCTGCTTGCCACCCCGTTCATCGTGGCCTTCAAGAAGCCCGATACGGAGAAGCTCTCGGCCTACGAATGCGGGTTCAACGCATTCGACGACGCGCGCATGAAGTTCGACGTGCGCTTCTATCTGGTGTCGATCCTGTTCATCATCTTCGACCTGGAAGTGGCGTTTCTGTTTCCGTGGGCGGTGGCCTTCGGCACCATCGGCTGGTTCGGCTTCTGGTCGATGATGGTGTTCCTGGGCATTCTGACCATCGGCTTCATCTATGAATGGAAGAAGGGGGCGCTGGAATGGGATTGACCGATAGCACTCTGGTCGCCCCCCAGCCGAAGGGGATCCTCGACCCGCGGACGGGCAAGCCGGTTGGCTCCGATGACCCCTTCTTCATGGGGCTGGACTCGGAGCTGGCGGACAAGGGCTTCCTCGTCACCTCCTCGGCGGCGCTCATCCAGTGGGCGCGCCAGGGGTCGCTGATGTGGATGACCTTCGGCCTCGCCTGCTGCGCGGTCGAGATGATCCAGATGTCGATGCCGCGCTTCGACGTGGAGCGGTTCGGTGCCGCGCCGCGTGCCTCGCCGCGCCAGTCCGACGTCATGATCGTTGCGGGCACCCTCACCAACAAGATGGCGCCGGCCCTGCGCAAGGTCTATGACCAGATGCCGGAGCCGCGCTATGTGATCTCGATGGGATCCTGCGCCAACGGCGGCGGCTATTACCACTTCTCCTATTCGGTGGTGCGTGGCTGCGACCGGGTCGTGCCGGTGGACATCTATGTCCCGGGCTGCCCGCCGACGGCCGAGGCGCTGCTCTATGGCATTCTTCTGCTGCAGAAGAAGATCCGCCGGACGGGCACCATCGAGCGCTGAGATGTCTCCGGATGGTGCGGGGGAGGGGCTTTCCCGCGGCGTCCGGACGGCCTGCCGGCGTCGGGAGGCCAGACGGAAGGCGATCTGCCGGGGCGGGCATTTCCGGATGCCTGACCGGAGGGATTGCGCAGAAACAATGTTGACGACGGCCCGCCGGGCTTAACTGTCTGGCACACCGGGATCCGGGGCGGTCCGAAACCTGAAGGCTTGGGGCATGGACGAGACCTTGACGGCCTACCGGGACCTGCTCGCCGAGAGACTCGGCGGCACTCTCGTCGGTCACCAGATTGCACATGGCGAACTCACGCTCGAGGCCACTCCGGAGACGCTGATTGCCGTCATCGCCTTCCTGAAGGAAGACGGGTTCGTCAGCTTCATTGATGTCTGCGGGGTCGACTATCCGGCGCGTCCGAAGCGGTTCGATGTCGTCTATCACCTGCTGTCGCCGGGCAAGAACCTGCGCGTACGGGTGAAGGTGGCCACCGACGAGGTGACCTTCGTGCCGTCCATCACCGGCCTCTTCCCGGGGGCTGTGTGGTTCGAGCGCGAGGCCTATGATCTCTACGGCATCCTGTTCTCCGGTCATCCGGACCTGCGGCGCCTGCTCACCGATTATGGCTTCGACGGCCATCCGCTGCGCAAGGACTTCCCGACCACCGGTTTCGTCGAGGTGCGCTACGACGACGAACTGAAGCGGGTGGTCTACGAGCCCGTTCAGCTTGCCCAGGAATTCCGTTCCTTCGACTTTCTCTCGCCGTGGGAGGGCGCCGAGTACGTGCTCCCCGGTGACGAGAAGGCGAAGACCAACTGAGGCGGTACCCGATGCCCGAGGCCGAAGTTCGCAACGTCCGCAACTTCAACATCAATTTCGGTCCGCAGCATCCGGCGGCCCACGGCGTTCTGCGCCTGGTGCTGGAACTCGACGGCGAGGTGGTGACCCGTGTCGATCCGCACATCGGGCTGCTGCATCGCGGGACCGAGAAGCTGATCGAGCAGAAGACCTATCTGCAGGCAGTCCCCTATTTCGACCGGCTCGACTATTGCGCGCCGATGAACCAGGAGCACGCCTTCTGCCTTGCGGTGGAACGCCTTCTGGGGCTGGAAGTTCCCAAGCGCGGCCAGCTCGTGCGCGTGCTCTATGCCGAGATCGGCCGGCTGCTCTCCCACATCCTGAACGTCACCACCCAGGCGATGGACGTGGGCGCGCTCACGCCGCCGCTGTGGGGCTTCGTCGACCGCGAACTCCTGATGGTGTTCTATGAGCGGGCCTCCGGCTCGCGCATGCATGCCGCCTATTTCCGCCCGGGCGGCGTCCATCAGGACCTGCCGCCGGAGCTGATCGACGATATCTGGGACTTCTGCGACCCGTTCCTGAAGCGCCTCGATGACATCGAGGGGCTGCTCACCGACAACCGCATCTTCAAGCAGCGCAATGTCGACATCGGCGTCGTGTCGCTGGCCGATGCGTGGGCGTGGGGCTTCTCGGGGGTGATGGTCCGCGGCTCGGGCGCGCCCTGGGACCTGCGCAAGTCGCAGCCCTATGAGTGCTACGAAGAGCTCGATTTCGATATCCCCATCGGCAAGAACGGCGACTGCTTCGACCGCTATCTGATCCGCGTCGAGGAGATGCGGCAGTCGGTCAAGATCATGAAGCAGTGCATCGAGAAGCTGGGGCTGGAGAAGGGCCCGGTCTCCTCGGTGGATGGCAAGGTGGTGCCGCCGAAGCGCCCGCAGATGAAGCGCTCGATGGAATCCCTCATCCATCACTTCAAGCTCTACACCGAGGGGTTCAAGGTTCCGGAAGGCGAGGTCTACGCCGCCGTCGAGGCGCCGAAGGGCGAGTTCGGCGTCTATCTCGTCTCCGACGGAACCAACAAGCCCTATCGCTGCAAGATCCGGGCCCCGGGCTTCGCGCATCTTCAGGCGATGGATTTCCTGTGCCGGGGCCACATGCTGGCGGATATTTCCGCCGTGCTCGGTTCCCTGGACATCGTGTTCGGCGAGGTGGATCGCTGATGTCGGTACGTCGTCTTTATCCCGAGCAGCCCGAGAGCTTCGCGTTCACGCCGGAAAATCTCGAGTGGGCGCAGTGGAAGATCGGAAACTACCCGCCGGGCCGGCAGCAGAGCGCGGTCATTCCGCTGCTCTTCCGTGGCCAGCAGCAGGAGGGCTGGGTCTCCGAGCCGATGATCCGCTATGTCGCGGACATGCTGGGCATGGCCTATATCCGCGTGCTGGAAGTGGCGACCTTCTACACCCAGTTCCAGCTCCAGCCGGTGGGCACCGCCGCTCACGTCCAGGTGTGCGGCACGACGCCGTGCATGCTGCGCGGCGCGGAAGACCTGATGAAGGTCTGCAAGAAGAAGATTGCGCCCCATCCCTTCGAGCGCTCTGCCGATGGCAAGCTGTCGTGGGAAGAGGTGGAGTGCCTCGGGGCCTGCGTGAACGCGCCGATGATCGCCGTCGGCAGCGACACCTATGAGGACCTGACGCCGGAGATCCTGTCGGGTCTCATCGACAAGTTCGCGGCGGGCGAGACGCCGAAGCCGGGTCCGCAGGTCGACCGGATCTTCGCGGCGCCCGAGGGTGGCCCGACGGCGCTCACCACGCTCTCGTTCCCCGTCCAGAAGGTGGAGTGATCGGATGCTGGAGGATAAGGATCGGATCTTCACCAACATCTACGGCATCAACGACTGGGGTCTGACGGGCGCCCTGTCGCGTGGCTCCTGGGATGGCACCAAGGCCATCCTGGAGAAGGGGCGCGACTGGATCATCAGCGAGATGAAGGCGTCGAACCTGCGCGGCCGAGGCGGCGCGGGCTTCCCGACCGGTCTCAAATGGTCGTTCATGCCCAAGGAGGCAACCCCGGAGCGGCCGCATTATCTCGTGGTCAACGCCGACGAGTCGGAGCCGGGGACCTGCAAGGATCGCGAGATCCTGCGCCATGATCCGCACCATCTGATCGAGGGCTGCCTGATCGCGTCCTTCGCCATGGGCGCGCACGCGGCCTACATCTATGTCCGCGGCGAGTTCATCCGCGAGCGCGAGCATCTCGAGGCCGCCGTCAGGCAGGCCTATGATGCCGGCCTCATCGGCAAGAACAACGTGCACGGCTGGGATTTCGATCTCTATGTGCACCACGGCGCCGGCGCCTATATCTGCGGCGAGGAAACCGCGCTGCTGGAAAGCCTGGAGGGCAAGAAGGGCCAGCCGCGGCTGAAGCCGCCTTTCCCGGCCAACATGGGCCTCTATGGCTGTCCGACGACGGTCAACAATGTCGAGTCGATCGCCGTCGCGCCGACCATCCTGCGCCGGGGCGCGGCCTGGTTCTCCGGCATCGGCCGGCCGAACAATGTCGGCACCAAGCTGTTCATGATCTCCGGCCACGTCAACACGCCGTGCGTGGTCGAGGAGGCGATGGGCATTCCGTTCAAGGAGCTCATCGAGAAGCACGCCGGCGGTATCCGGGGTGGCTGGGACAACCTGCTGGCCGTGATCCCGGGCGGGGCCTCGTGCCCCGTGGTGCGGGCGGACCAGATCATGGACGCCCAGATGGACTTCGACGGGATGCGCGGCATCGGGTCGAGCTTCGGCACCGGCGGCCTGATCGTCATGGACAAGTCCACCGACGTCATCAAGGCGATCACCCGGATCTCCTACTTCTTCCGTCACGAGAGCTGCGGCCAGTGCACCCCCTGCCGGGAAGGGACCGGCTGGATGTGGCGCGTGATGGAGCGTCTCGTGAAGGGCGAGGCGGAGGTCAAGGAAATCGACATGCTCTTCCAGGTGACGAAGCAGGTCGAGGGCCACACCATCTGCGCCCTGGGTGACGCCGCCGCCTGGCCGGTCCAGGCGCTGATCCGGAATTTCCGTCCGGAGATCGAGAAGCGCATCGCCGCCTACAAGAGCCGCACCGTTCCCGGCGCGACGCTCGAAGCGGCCGAGTGAGGGGGCAGGCGATGGCCAAGATTTCCGTCGACGGGACCGTGGTGGATGTTCCGCCCGATTATACCCTGCTTCAGGCGGCCGAAGAGGCCGGCGCGGAGATTCCGCGCTTCTGCTTCCATGAGCGTCTGTCGGTTGCCGGCAACTGTCGCATGTGCCTGGTCGAGGTGAAGGGCGGTCCGCCCAAGCCGACGGCCTCGTGCGCCATGGCGGTCAAGGACCTTCGTCCGGGCCCGAATGGCGAGCCGCCGGAGATGTTCACCAACACGCCGATGGTCAAGAAGGCCCGCGAAGGCGTCATGGAATTCCTGCTGATTAACCACCCGCTGGATTGCCCGATCTGCGATCAGGGCGGCGAGTGCGATCTGCAGGACCAATCCATGGCCTATGGTGTCTCGGGCTCGCGCTTCCACGAGAACAAGCGCGCGGTCGAGGACAAATATATCGGCCCGCTCATCAAGACCGTGATGACGCGCTGCATCCAGTGCACGCGCTGCGTCCGCTTCACCACCGAGGTGGCCGGCGTCACCGAGCTCGGCCTCACCGGCCGCGGCGAGGATGTCGAGATCACCACCTATCTGGAGAAGGCGCTGACCTCCGAGCTGCAGGGCAATGCCGCCGATCTTTGCCCGGTCGGCGCGCTCACCCACAAGCCGTTCGAGTTCCGCGCCCGCTCCTGGGAATTCGTCAAGACCGAGTCCATCGACGTGATGGACGCGCTCGGCTCGGCCATCCGGGTGGACACCCGCGGCCGCGAGGTGATGCGTATCCTTCCCCGCCTCAACGAGGCGGTGAACGAGGAGTGGATCTCCGACAAGACCCGCTACATCTGGGACGGTCTCAAGACCCAGCGCCTCGACCGGCCTTATGTCCGCATCAACGGCCGGCTCACCCCCGCCACCTGGTCCGAGGCCTTCACGGCGATCGCCAAGGCGGTTGCCGGCACGAAGCCCGAGAAGATCGCGGCGCTGGCCGGTGATCTGGCGAGCGTCGAGGAGCTCTACGCGCTGAAGACCCTGATGGGGGCTCTCGGTGTCGTCTCGATTGATGCCCGTCAGGACGGCGTCGCGCTGGATCCGGCCCTTGGCCGCGCGACCTATCTCCTGAACTCGGGGCTGGAAGGCTTCGAGCAGGCGGACGCGCTGCTGATCGTCGGTGCCGATCCCCGCCACGAGGCGGCGGTGTTCAACGCCCGCATCCGCAAGCGCTGGCGGCAGGGTGGCCTCCCGATCGGCCTGATCGGCGAGAAGCTGGATCTCACCTACAAGTATGACTATCTCGGCGCCGGTCCGCGGACGCTCGAGGAGATCGCGGCCGGCACGCACCCCTTCGCCGAGGTGCTGAAGACGGCCAAGCATCCGGTCATCCTGGTGGGGCAGGGGGCTCTGGCCCGTCCCGATGGCACGTCGGTCCTGGCGCTCGCCGCCAAGGCGGCGGTTGCCTGCGGCGCGGTCACGCCGGAGTGGAATGGCTTCGACGTGCTGCACACCGCAGCGGCGCGGGTCGGTGCCCTCGATGTCGGCTTCGTGCCGGGGGAGGGCGGTCTCGACACGGCCGGCATTCTGGCGGCGGCCGAGGGCGGTGCCCTCGACGTGCTCTTCCTTCTGGGCGCGGACGAGATCGACACTATCCGTCTCGGCAAGGCGTTCGTCGTCTATGTCGGCACCCATGGCGATGCCGGCGCCCACCGGGCGGACGTGATCCTGCCGGGGGCTGCCTATACCGAGAAGTCGGGCACCTGGGTCAACACCGAGGGCCGGGTTCAGCGGGGCGCGCGCGCCGCCTTCCCGCCGGGCGATGCCCGGGAAGAGTGGGCGATCCTGCGGGCGCTCTCGGCAGTGCTCGGCAAGACGCTTCCCTTCGACTCGCTGGCGGAGCTTCGGGCCAGGCTGGTTGCCGCGGTCCCGCATCTCGGCAGGCTCGACACGGTCGTGCCGGCTGATCCGGCCGCGATCACGGCCCTTGCGGGTCTGGCCACGGGTCCGCTCGATGTGGCGGGCTTCACCTCCACCATTCGCGATTTCTACCTCACCAACCCGATCACCCGCGCGTCTGCGGTGATGGCCGAGTGTTCCGCGCTTGCCGCGGGCCGGGCTGTCGCGGCGGCGGCGGAATAAGATCCGGGGCTGGAACCCAAGGCGGGGGCAGGAACCTTCATGAGCACGCCCGAAGCCGGCGATTTTCTGACGAGCTATCTCGTGCCGTTCCTCTGGATGGCCTTCCAGAGCGTTCTGCTGATGGTGATCCTGCTCGTCATCATCGCCTACATTCTCTATGCCGACCGCAAGATCTGGGCTGCCGTCCAGCTTCGTCGTGGTCCGAACGTGGTGGGCCCCTGGGGCCTGTTCCAGTCCTTCGCCGACCTCCTGAAGTTCATGCTGAAGGAAGTGGTGATCCCGGCAGGATCCGACAAGTTCGTGTTCCTGCTCGCGCCGCTGGTGACGGTGATCCTGGCGCTGGCCGCCTGGGTCGTCATCCCGGTGGCCGATGGCTGGGTGATCGCCGACATCAATGTCGGCGTGCTCTATGTGCTCGCGATCTCGTCGCTCGGTGTCTATGGCATCATCATGGGCGGCTGGGCGTCGAACTCGAAATATCCCTTCCTCGCGGCGCTCCGGTCGGCGGCGCAGATGGTGTCCTACGAAGTCTCCATCGGCTTCGTGATCGTCACCGTCCTGCTCTGCGTCGGCTCGCTGAACTTCACGGACATCGTGCACGCCCAGGAGAGCGGTCTGGCGACGGCCATTGGCCTGCCGTGGCTGACCTTCCTGAACTGGTACTGGCTGCCGCTGTTCCCGATGTTCATCATCTTCTTCGTGTCGGCGCTGGCCGAGACGAACCGGCCGCCCTTTGATCTCGTGGAAGCGGAATCGGAACTGGTCGCGGGCTTCATGGTCGAGTACGGCTCCACTCCGTACATGATGTTCATGCTGGCAGAGTACGTCTCGATTGCCACCATGTGCGCCCTCATGACCATTCTGTTCATGGGCGGCTGGCTGCCGCCGTTCGATTTCGCGCCCTTCACCTGGGTGCCGGGAATCGTGTGGTTCCTCGTGAAGGCGCTCCTGGTGTTCTTCATGTTCGCCATGGTCAAGGCGATGGTGCCGCGCTACCGCTACGATCAGCTCATGCGCCTGGGCTGGAAGGTGTTCCTGCCGATCTCGCTCGTCTACCTGTTCATCGTTGCCGCGGTGCTTCAGGTCACGGGCTGGGCGGCCTGAGGGAAAGTTCAGAGGATCTGATCCCATGGCATTGGCTCAGGCTGCGAAACAGCTTCTCCTCAAGGAGTTCGTCTCGGCATTCTTCCTGTCGATGCGCTACTTCTTTGCGCCCAAGCACACGCTCAACTATCCGTTCGAGAAGAGCCCGATCAGCCCGCGTTTCCGGGGCGAGCACGCCCTGCGGCGCTATCCGAACGGTGAAGAGCGCTGCATCGCCTGCAAGCTGTGCGAGGCCATCTGCCCCGCCCAGGCCATCACCATCGAGGCCGCGCCACGGGGCAATGACGGCACCCGCCGCACGACCCGCTACGACATCGACATGGTGAAGTGCATCTATTGCGGCTTCTGCCAGGAGGCGTGCCCGGTGGATGCGATCGTCGAGGGGCCGAACTTCGAGTTCGCCACCGAGACGCGCGAGGAGCTCTATTATACCAAGGAGCGACTCCTCGATAATGGCGCGCGCTGGGAGCGGGACATCGCCCGCAACATCGCCGCCGACTCGCCCTGGCGCTGACACGCAGTCCACCTGCCGCTCCCCCCGCGCTTTGGGGCGGGGAGGGCGGACAAGATCAACCGGCCAGAGACTGGCCGCGACAGTTCAGACGGCACCACCGGCCCCGGCCGGTCGGGCGCGTCCAAGCGGGGGCGAGACCTCAGATGGTCCTGCAGACCTTCTTTTTCTACCTCTTCGCCGCGGTGACGGTGGCGTCCGCCTTCATGGTCATCTCGTCCCGCAATCCGGTCCATTCGGTCCTGTTCCTGATCCTCGCCTTCTTCAACGCGGCCGGGCTGTTCCTGCTGCTGGGGGCCGAGTTCCTGAGCATGATCCTGGTGGTCGTCTATGTCGGCGCCGTCGCGGTCCTGTTCCTGTTCGTCGTCATGATGCTGGATGTGGACTTCTCCGAGCTGCGCCAGGGCTTCCTCCAGTATCTGCCCATCGGCGCCCTCATCGGCATCGTGCTCCTGATCGAGCTGGTGATGGTCGTGGGGACCTGGACCATCGCGCCGGAAATTTCGGCCGCGCCGGTGGTTCCGATTCCCGCGCTGGCTGACAAGACCAACGTTCAGGCAATCGGCGAGCTGCTCTACACGCGCTATGTCTACTTCTTCCAGGCGGCCAGCCTTGTGCTCCTGGTGGCGATGATCGGCGCGATCGTGCTGACGCTGCGTCACAAGGTGGGCGTCAAGCGGCAGAGCATCCCGGCGCAGAACGCCCGGACGCCGAAGACCGCCATCGAGATCCGCAAGGTGCCGTCGCGCAAGGGAATCTGAGCGCGTAGGTCCGCAACATCACAATCACACCGGGTCGGCGTCCGTCAGCGGCCGGCGCCCGGTGTCCCAAGGGGGCAAGAGGCTCGAGATGGCTGTCGGCCTGTCGCATTTTCTCACGGTGGCGGCGATCCTGTTCACGCTCGGCGTCTTCGGGATCTTCCTGAACCGCAAGAACATCATCATCATCCTGATGTCGGTCGAGTTGATCCTGCTGTCGGTCAACCTGAACTTCGTCGCGTTCTCCGCTTTCCTCGGTGACCTGGTCGGACAGATCTTCGCCCTGTTCGTGCTGACGGTGGCCGCGGCCGAGGCGGCAATCGGTCTCGCGATCCTGGTGGTGTTCTTCCGCAACCGCGGCTCGATCGCGGTGGAAGACGTCAACATGATGAAGGGCTGAGGAAGGTCCCAAGGATGTATTCGGCAATCGTCTTCCTGCCCCTTCTGGGCTTCCTGATCGCCGGCCTGTTCGGCCGCATGATCGGAGCGCGCGCCTCGGAGATGGTGACCACCGGTCTCCTGATGCTGGCGGCGCTGCTCTCCTGGATCGCCTTCTTCCAGTTCGGTCTCGGCCATCATGAGGCGATGACCGTGCCGGTGATGCCGTGGATCGTGTCCGGCGGTCTGGAGATCGGCTGGGCGCTCAAGATCGACACCCTGACCGTGGTCATGCTGATCGTGGTCAACACCGTGTCGGCGCTCGTGCACCTCTACTCCATCGGCTACATGCACGAGGATCCGCACCGGCCGCGCTTCTTCGCCTACCTGTCCCTGTTCACCTTCGCCATGCTGTCGCTGGTCACCAGCGACAACCTGGTGCAGATGTTCTTCGGCTGGGAAGGCGTGGGTCTGGCGTCCTATCTGCTGATCGGCTTCTGGTATCAGAAGCCCTCGGCGAATGCGGCGGCCATGAAGGCCTTCGTCGTCAACCGCGTCGGCGACTTCGGCTTCTCCCTCGGCATGTTCGCCCTCTTCGCCATGACCGGCTCGGTCACTTTCGCGGAGATCTTCAAGGAAGGCGAGCGGCTGGCCGGCGAGAGCTTCAGCCTGTTCGGCTGGCAGGTCGATGCGCTGACCACCATCTGCCTGTTCCTGTTCGTCGGTGCCATGGGCAAGTCGGCGCAGTTCCTGCTGCACACCTGGCTGCCGGACGCCATGGAAGGCCCGACCCCGGTTTCGGCCCTCATCCATGCCGCGACCATGGTGACCGCGGGCGTGTTCATGGTCGCCCGGCTGTCGCCGCTGTTCGAGTTCTCGCCGGAAGCGCTCACCGTGGTGACCTTCATCGGCGCGACGACCGCTTTCTTCGCGGCGACCATCGGCACCACCCAGACCGACATCAAGCGGGTGATCGCCTACTCCACCTGTTCCCAGCTCGGCTACATGTTCGCGGCCCTGGGCGTGGGCGCCTACTCGGCGGCGGTGTTCCACCTGTTCACCCACGCCTTCTTCAAGGCCCTCCTGTTCCTCGGCGCCGGTTCGGTCATCCATGCGATGCACCATGAGCAGGACATGCGGCACATGGGCGGCCTCGCCAAGAAGATCCCGCTGACCTATGCCGCCATGATGATCGGCACGCTGGCCCTGACCGGCTTCCCGATGACCGCCGGCTACTTCTCCAAGGACGCCATCATCGAGGCGACCTTCGTCGGCGAGAACGTCTTCGCGTCCTACGCCTTCTGGTTGCTGGTCGTCGCGGCCCTGCTGACCTCCTTCTACTCCTGGCGTCTGGTGTTCCTGACCTTCCACGGCAAGCCCCATTGGGCCGAGGCGGATCATGGTCATGGTTCCCATGCGGCGGATGACCATCATGGTCATGGCCACGCGCTCGACCCCCATGAGTCCCCGGCGGTGATGCTCATCCCGCTCGTGGTCCTGTCGCTTGGGGCGCTGTTCGCGGGTCTCGCCTTCTCCGGCGACTTCATCGGCCATGCCTATGAGGAATTCTGGAAGGGCGCGCTGTTCACCGGGCCGGAAAACCACATCCTGCACGCCATGCACGACGTCCCGGGCTGGGTGAAGCTCTCGCCCTTCATCGCCATGGTCCTCGGCTTCGCCATCGCCTTCTGGGCCTATGTGTGGTCGCCCTCGGTTCCGGCGGAATTCGCCCGGCGTCATCAGGGTCTCTACAAGTTCCTGCTGAACAAGTGGTACTTCGACGAGCTCTACGACGCGATCTTCGTCCGTCCCACCATGCGGCTCGGCCGGTTCCTGTGGACCTTCGGTGACGGTCGCATCATTGACGGCCTCGGCCCCAATGCGATTGCCGCCCGGGTGGTGGATGTCACCAACCGCGTCGTTCGCCTGCAGACCGGCTATCTCTATCACTATGCATTCGCGATGCTGATCGGCGTGGCTGCCTTCGTCACCTGGTCCATGTTCAGCGGCGGGGGAGTTCACTGATGCCCGGCTGGCCGATCCTTTCGATCGTCACCTTCCTCCCCCTCGTCGGCGTCCTGTTCATTCTGGGCGTCCGGGGGGACAGCGAGGCCGCGCGGGAGAACATCCGCCGGATCTCGCTCATCACGACGGTGGTCACCTTCCTGCTGTCGCTGTTCATCTGGGCCGGGTTCGACCCGAATGAGTCCGGCTTCCAGTTCGTCGAGAAGGCGAGCTGGCTGGGTGGTGTCGCGTCCTACCACATGGGTGTCGACGGCATCTCGATGCTGTTCGTCATCCTCACCACCTTCCTGATGCCGTTCTGCATCCTGGCGAGCTGGGTGTCCGTCGAGAAGCGCATCAAGGAGTACATGATCGCGTTCCTCGTGCTCGAGACGCTGATGATCGGCGTCTTCTGCGCCCTGGACATCGTGCTCTTCTACGTCTTCTTCGAAGGCGGCCTCATCCCGATGTTCATCATCATCGGCGTGTGGGGTGGCAAGCGGCGCGTCTATGCGAGCTTCAAGTTCTTCCTCTACACGCTGCTCGGCTCGGTTCTGATGATGCTGGCCATCATGGCCATGTACTGGAATTCGGGCACCACCGACGTCGTGGAGATGATGAGCCACCAGTTCCCGGCCTCGATGCAGACCTGGTTGTGGCTGGCCTTCTTCGCCTCCTTTGCCGTGAAGATGCCGATGTGGCCGGTCCACACCTGGCTGCCGGATGCTCACGTCGAGGCGCCGACTGCCGGGTCGGTCATCCTGGCCGGCATCATGCTGAAGATGGGCGGCTACGGCTTCCTGCGCTTCTCGCTGCCGATGTTCCCGGTCGCGTCGGACCAGTTCCAGTCCTTCGTGATGGTCCTGTCCGTCATCGCCATCGTCTACACCTCGCTGGTGGCGCTGCGGCAGGACGACATGAAGAAGCTGATCGCCTACTCCTCGGTGGCGCACATGGGCTATGTGACCATGGGCATCTTCGCCGCCACGGAGCAGGGCGTGCAGGGCGCCATCTTCCAGATGCTGTCCCATGGCATCGTGTCGGGGGCACTCTTCCTGTGCGTCGGCGTCGTCTATGACCGGATGCACACCCGCGAGATCGCGGCCTATGGCGGCCTCGTGAACCGGATGCCCTGGTATGCGGCCGTGTTCATGATCTTCACCATGGCCAATATCGGCCTTCCGGGCACCTCCGGCTTCGTCGGCGAGTTCCTCACCCTGCTGGCCACCTTCGATGCGGTCACCTGGGCGGCGGTCATCGCCACCACCGGCGTGATCCTGTCGGCGGCCTATGGCCTCTTCCTCTACCGTCGGGTCGTCTTCGGCGTCCTCGACAAGGAAAGCCTGATGGCCATCCCGGATCTCTCGCTGCGTGAGAAGGTCCTGCTGGTGCCGCTCGTGCTGCTGACCATCCTGTTCGGTGTCTGGCCGGGTGCCCTGATGGCTCCGACCGCGGCCTCGGTCTCGGCTCTGGTCACCCACTACGAGGCGGCCCTGAAGGCCACCCAGACTGCGGCGCTCGTGCTCAACTGACGCGTCCGGATAGAGCCGCGGCCGGGCGAACTGCCGGCCGGCCGCGGATCCCCAGGCGGTTGCAAGATTTCTCACGGAAACGATCCCGATGACGCTTCCCGATCTGACGCCCGCATTGCCGGAGATCGTGATCGCGCTCGGCGCCCTCATCCTCCTGATGGTGGGTGCCTTCGCGGGCCAGAGGGTGACGTCGCTGGTGACG